>CAWUWQ010000061.1:0-26519 GCA_963926065.1 uncultured Algoriphagus sp. | reverse complement strand
GCGCTGGATTTTTTGATAAAAGATCTTCGGCTATTTTTCATAAAACATTGATATAAAATTTTTTGAATTACAATAGTTAAACTTTTTTTGTACTAACGGCTAACTGCCTCCTGCCCTAAACCTTGAAGAATATTTTCTTTCGATACAGGAAATACAAGAACAACCAAACCAAGAGAAGGGCGCCTAGACTTTCCATCACCGGATGCCATTTTTCATCCAAAGGCAGGTAAAGTCCTTCAAATAAAAGCCGTGAGGTATATCGAAAATTAACAAAACGATAAACCATGTAAATCGTCAAACTATTCATCCCGATGACAACAAAGAAAAAAGACCATTTCTTCCATTGAAGTAGATCTATGATACCATAGAATCCCGCCATGAAAAGAAATGCCATCCCTCCTGTCAGCAGAATAAATGAACTGCTCCACATGCGTTTCGAAATCGGGAAATGAAGGCTCCAAACCAGCGCAACGGAAATACAAATAGCTCCAGTAATCAATAATTGATAGAATTTTTTTCGGTCTATAATAGTTTGATTTCGTAAGATTTCTCCTGCAAAAGCTCCCAAAATCGTAAGGCAAATAGCAGGAAATGTCGTGATTAGCCCGAGTTCGTCAAAAGTAATTTGAAGCAAACGACCGGGAAGAAAAGTTCGATCAATGTAGCCGATCAGATTCCCTTCAAAAGTCAAGTTTCCCGATCCAAAACCAGGAACAGGAATTAACATCATCGCAGCGTAATAGAGCAAAAGAATGCCGGCCACGATTCCTAATCGCTTGATCGAACTGAAATTCAAACATAAAATCACCGTAACAAATCCAGCGATCCCAATTCTCCCAAGTACACTTCCCAATCGGATATGCTCCCAATCGAAGAATGGAAACGGTGCGTTTTTATCCAGCATTCCTAGCCCGATCAGAATCAGCATTCGGACAAAAGCTTTTTTGTAAATCTCCTTTTTGAATATCTCTTTCTCCAGCGCTTTGCTTATAGAAAAAGGGATAGAAACACCCGAAATGAACAGAAAAAGGGGAAAAATGAAATCGTAGAAGGTGAATCCAATCCACTCTGGATGCTCAAATTGGAGAGCAAGCCCATTCAGCCAAGTCCATGAAGTCTTTCCTTCAAGGCTGCTGAAAAATGCATCTGCCCCGCAAATCATTAACATATCGAAGCCTCTCAATGCATCGATTGAAACTAGACGTTTTGATACAGGCGCTAGGTCGGTGGACATGGCGTTTACAGTTTAGGTTCCCAGCCTTTTTCGTATTCTCTTCCCCACAGCTTCATGGCGGCTTTGTCATTTAAGATCCTTCCTGAATTCTGGTCAATTTCCAAAGCCCTACCTGTTCGATAAGAAATATTGCCCAAATGGCAAAGCATGACACTTTTCACGATTTCCTGATAGGGAGAAATCTGCTGCTCTCCTTTCGTAATGGCATTTGTGAAATTTGTGAAATGTGCGATATCCATGTCAAATCCAGCGCCTCGCTGATCCACAACTGTATTGCTGGTCGGTTCTGCGCTTTTAATAAGCTTGTTTGCATTGTCGTAGATTTTGTAGGAATTGTCAAGCAATTCCAGTGTTCCATTCTCTCCGTGGAAAGAAACCCCGGAACCCATTTCGTTGATCTTTCTATTATTACAGCTTCTGCCTTCCCAAAGGATACTTTTGTCTCCTTCAAAATCGAACGATGCAATCTGCGTATCGGGTGTCTGCCAATCATCTTTAAACTGATAGCGACCTCCGCTTGAATAGGCTTTTTTCGCATAATCCACATTCAACCCCCAGCGGGCCAAATCCAAAAAGTGAACACCGTTATTGACGATTTCGCCTGTTCCCCAGTTCCAGAACCAATGCCAGTTGTAGTGAATCAGATTGTCTTTGAACGCTGCTCTCGGAGCCGGTCCTTGCCAAAGTTCGAAGTCCAGCCATTCAGGAACTGCGACTTCTTTTCCAAAACCAATCGATTGGCGCGTATTGGTATACCAGGCACGGGCATAATAGGCATTACCTATTACACCGGCATGAAGTTCGGCGATCGCTTCCTGTACTCTTGGCCAAGATCTCCGCTGATTTCCCATTTGGACAATTTTTCCATAGGCAGAAGTTGCCTTTGAAAGCAACTCGCCCTCGGCAGGATTATGACTTCCCGGTTTCTCTACATACACATGTTTGCCTGCTTTCAAGGCCATCAAAGCCATCGGTGTATGCCAATGATCAGGCAAAGCGATCGATATTGCATCTACATTTTTATCATCCAAAGCCCTTCGGAAATCAGAAATTCCCTGTGGCTGCTTGGGTATTCCGGAACTTTCAGCCAGCGCCAAACCACTGGTGACCGCTCGGGAATCGACATCGCAGATATATGAGATTTCGGCATTCGGTACTTTTGCAAAAGCCTGAACATGTTGGGAACCTCGCCCATTCACACCCATAATTGCTACGCGAACCTTGTCTTGAACCGGGTATTGGGATAAAATATTGAATGAATGTGCCGAACTCATTACTCCCAAACCGAGACTTCCAGTTGCTACGGTTTTAATGAAGTTTCTTCGTTTGATGTCTTTTTTCATGTGTTTAAAATTGTTTTTTTAGAGGTCACATGGAATCTCGCAGGGATTTTAATCATCCCAGTATGTAACTTTTTAGTCTTGCTCGATTTCATAGGGATTGGGGCTTGGGTTAAAGATTCAGATAGGATCAGGCAGAAAATACTTCCCTCCCATGTTTGATTGTTTTGAGCACTTCGAGTTCACCATGTTCATGCTTTTTGCAGAGAATCAAATCGGCAATGGATCCTTCTTTGAATAAGATATGACCGGGATTCATCAGCTTTTCGGGACGGACAGAAGCCATTTCCCAAGCTTCAGTAAGCGTGGCAAGCTTATTTTTAATCAGGAAAGAAACTCCGCTGCGGATATTGGAAGCCGATCCGGCAAGGATGGAAGGATTGGATTTGAGATGTAGTTTTCCTTCCGGGGTTAAGGTGACTTCTCCACCAATGTGCAGTTTATAATCCCCTACTGGCATTCCTGAAAGTGAAACAGAGTCACTTACAAGCAGGAGGTTTTCTTTTTTAACCTTCTGAAAAACCTGAATTACTTCAGCCGGAAGATGAAATCCATCGGCAATAATCGATGCTCCCAACTCATCTTGAGACAACTGTGACCAGAGGTAATTGGGATGACGTGCAAGGGTTGGATGCATGCCATTTCCAATGTGGGTTGACAAACTTGCCCCGGCACTGACTGCATCCAGTATTTGCTGATGTGTTGCATTGGTATGTCCAATAGAAACTAAAATCCGGTGTTCAATGCATCTTTCGATAAAGGAATTGGCATTTTCCCATTCGGGTGAAAGGGTGATCATTTTAATCAGGCCTTTTGCTTCTAGCTGCCATTTTTGAACCAAGCTCCAGTCAGGAGCACGAACAAATTCCTTTGGATGAGCTCCCCTGGGACCATCCATCGGAGATATAAATGGACCTTCAATATGCAGTCCTTCAATGCTCATTCTGGACAGCTCATCGCTTTTTCGAAGGGAAACAATCTGAAGAATCAACCTACTGATCTGATCGGGATCATTGGTGATAATCGTTGGAAAATGAGTTGTAACTTCCTCTTGATATAAAAGTCTGGAAATCTCAGCCAGATTGATAGGGTCTGATTGAATCTCATTGTAATCGATTCCTCCGTAGCCGTTGACCTGAATATCTGTAAAGCCAGGCCCGAGAATCAGATTTTCATCTAAAGGAGTTTGAGTTTCAGAGATGCTGTCAATGATTCCTTCGGAAAAAGAAACCTCGATCGCTGATCCATCCCGATATGATTTGCCTTGGATTTTCATCTGTTTATAATTTGACTTTCAAAGGTCATATCGAATCTTGCAGAAATGATGTTCGTTCCAGTGTGTGATATTTTATTCATGCTCAATTTCAGTTTGCGAAAGACCATTTTCTGACTTTATGCCCATAAGCTGCATAATAAACTAGGTAGAGATAACAAGGGAAAAGTACCCAATACGCAAAGCGGACATCGTACAAATCAGCTAGATATCCATAGATCAAGGGCATAATTGCATTTCCACAAAGTCCCATAATCATGATCGATGCTCCCAGTTTGGTGAACCGGCCCAATCCATCTAGCGCCAGAGGCCAGATTCCTGCCCAAACCAATGAATTTGCCAAACCAAGTAATACTACAAACCAGATGGAAACGTCTGTGGTAATGCCAAAAAGCGTAACCTCGCCGGAAGTGAATAGGATCAAGACTGTGAAAGTCGTTCCCAACAGCGTACAAATCCTTAAAATATTGACCTGAGAAATCACTTTTGGAATCAGAGAAATTCCAATCAAATATCCAATGATGGTAAAAGCTAAGGTAAAGGATGGAAATACTTTGGCTTCCATCAATCCGATTCCAAATGAGTTTGCGTAGCCAATCACCGTATCGATGGCGATCACTTGGGTACCCACATGAAGGAAAATAGCGAAGGCTCCTAAAATCAAATGAGGGAATTCTAAGATGGAGGTTTTGCTGGAGTTTGCTTCGGCCAGCTCGGCACTTTCATGCTCGGTATCAATCTCTGGAAGGGGGGAAAAACGCACCAGAATTCCCAAGCTCACCAATACAGTTCCCACTACAGCATAAGGGGTAATTACCCTTCGGATCAACTCATCCAGTACTGCGTTTTTCTCCAGCTCTCCCATGGTTTCCAGCTGATTGAAAAGTTCCGTATCCCCTACTCGAAGTACCACCGCAGCAAAGATGATGGGAGCCAGAATTCCGGCACCTTTATTGAAAATTCCCATTACACTGATCCTCTGAACGGCTTTATCTTTAGGACCCAAAATTGTCACATAGGGATTAGCAGCGGTTTGAAGTACCGCAAGACCTGTTCCCAAGGTGAAAAGCCCCAGCAAAAAGACTTCGTAGGTTCTGCCCAATGCTGCTGGAATAAAGATGTATGCTCCCACCGCCATAATGAAAAAGCCAAACATCATCCCCTTTTTAAAACCGACGGCTTTAAGAAGGTAAGATGCCGGAACCGACATCACCAGGTAGGAAATGTAAAAAGCAAAAGCAACCAGATAGGAATCAAAATTGCTGAGTGTGAAAGCGATTTTAAAATAAGGAATGAGGATGGCATTGATCCACGAAACAAATCCAAAAACGAAAAAAAGGACTCCGATGATTGCAATAGAGATCCAAGTATCTTTTTGGCTTAGTGACTCCGCTTTTACGGCCATTGTTTTTGATGGCATAGTTCTTTCAGGCTGATTATAACGAATGGGTATCTCAAAATGATCCATTGAGTATCGCTATAAATACAAAATTTTTCTTCAGCAAAACAAGACTTTTCCGATCAATGCGCAGAAAGCAGTGACGAAGAACCTTCGTCCAAATACAATTGGTAATGTGGATGACTTTGGAGGATTGAAGCTGGATGATCCTGGGTGATTGGACCATCTAAGCAATTTTTTATGGCCATTGCTTTTCGGGTATCCGGTACGGAGCAGATAATTGCTTTCGATTTCATGATTTGGCGAATAGACATGCTGATTGCCTGCTTAGGAACCGCTTCTAAATCTGGAAACCAGCCCTCTCCAAATTGTTGCATCCGGCAAGCATGATCGAGATCTACCACGATGTAGGGGTGTTCAGTATCAAAATCTGCGGGTGGATCATTGAATGCAAGGTGCCCGTTTTCACCTATTCCCACAAAGGCGACATCAATTGGATGTTTGCTTATCAAATCCCCTAGGCGGGCACATTCGGCTGTCGGATCTACTTCTCCATCGATCAAAAAATAGGCCTTTAATTGGGGTAAATGATTGAAAAAACGAGCCATTAAATAATTTCTAAAACTTGCAGGATGGGTAATTGGCAAGCCTAAATACTCATCCAAATGAAATATCGTTACGTTGGACCAATCGATATCCTTTTCAGCAAGCAGCTGGTTTAAGGTTTCGAATTGGCTTGTGCCTGTGGCTAAGATTATATTGGCATGACCCTGTTTTTGGATTGCCTCACGGATTAGGGTAGAACCTTCTTTCCCAGCTAATTTTCCTAATTCTGTGGGATTTTGGCAAGTGCTTAGGTTCATAGAATTAGTTTTTTCAGTGGTGATTTTTAACACCGGTTAAATTATCGAAATATTTTTTAAAACAAGGTTAGATGGCAAATTCCTTATTAAGGATAATCCGGACTTGATTTGAAAAACATCCAAATAATGCCTTACAGCTTTTTCTTCGTCTACACAGATTGGAATTTCATTTCCAATCTGCTGGCCTCTTAGGATTAGACGAGAATTATCTTTGGCAAAATCAACTATCCGAAGCTTCTTAATCCAACTCGACAATAACTTCATTTTTACGGTTTAGCACCTCGTATGGCGCATTATATCCTAAAAGTGAAAAGCGATTGGTATGCTTAATTCCGGCAGCAGCTAAAGCGGTGATTAATTTCTGTTTGTAGGCTTCGATTTTTTCATCTGTAGCCCAACCTCCAAAGGTGATGGCAGCGACAGTTTTTGCTGGTTCTTCCCAAAATTCGATCTGAGATTGATTTGGTTGAGGAAGTGTTGCTTTGTTAAATTTCTTTGGCACCATAAACATCATCGTCATGGAGTCTTCCAAAGACATAGCAACCGGTGAAGTCATTGCTATTTTTTCCTTCCTGTTATTTCCTCCAAAAATATATCCTGCCAAAATGGAGAATCCTTTGCCTGAAGCTGCTTTATAGCTATTCCCTGAGAGTTGGACGGATGTAAACAAAGTTGCCTCGTAGCTCCGTATTTCGAATAAATCATATTTTTTAATGACCCTGTATGAATAAGTTTCAATATTTCGCTGGCTGCTCAGCGCAAAAAGCTGAACAATGATAAATAGGACAAGGATCATTCCGAGTATAATTAATGCGATTTTCATTGGTAAAGTCTAAGGATCAGTCTCTAATTAAATCATTATAGTACTCGATTTGTTCATTCGGCCTGCTATTACGGCCCTTCTTTTCGCTCACCTATTTTCATCCCGCTCCTCTGACCGAAAGTATAAAAATAAAAATACGTAAAGTAGACAGGAAACTAAGTGCCAGACAGCATGACCTTGAAAAATGGAATCAGAACCAGTGAACTGATCGCTGATATCTAGGTCACGGATTTTTGAACCCAAAGTGATGGCTATTACTCCCGCCAAAAACCAGCGGAGTTGTAAGTATTTGCCAGGTTGAATAAGGCTGACTCCCGCAAATAGAAAAATGGTTCCGCTGAGATAAGTCGAGATCTGAGAAAAGGAATAATCCCATTTGTAGTACGAAAAATATGCTGAACCGAAAACTATAATAATGGCGAGAACTGGCCAGCTTGGAAAAACACGACGAGTTCCTGGAAATTGGAGCCTTGGCAACCAACTTCCAACTGCAATACCGACCAAACAAATCATAGTGGCATACATCCCTCCCACATCACATTGCTGACCGTACTTAGTCAGCGAGGCATGAAAAAATCCGCTTCCCAAACCAAGGTAAATTCCGGATAACCCAAAGAGAAAAGTAAGGACTGGAGCAAATGTCATATAACCTCGTTCCAGTGGGAGTTTCCGCTTCCAATCGTAAATCGCCAAACCAATGGCATAGAATCCAAAACAGACATAAACCAGATTAGACCAGGTATTCATCCGAGTGCGGAAGACGCTGTCGGGATAGATATGCTCTGCATATTCAGGGTTGATGAATTCATCCGCAGGAACCCAATCGGCCCAAACGGGTACATCTCTGAATGCTGCAAAAACTACAATAGCTATTAGCAGGACTAGACTGGTTCCACCCAAGCCAATGCCATGAACCCATCTCGGAAGTTTATCCAGTTTCAAGCGCTCAGCCACTCCGAGTTGGAGGCGCTTTTCGATGGGTTGGACTGGTTTGATCATGGCTTTTGGTTAAGATGTGGATCAGTTCATTGCACGGAGCAGCATATTTTATGGCTAGAGGAAAAAATCCCACTTTGTCCCCTTTTCAAAGGGGGATTAGATTCGTTTCCAAATTGAATTCTCATTAATCAGTTTACGCACAATATCCGAATCGATATTGACTGAATAAAGAATGTCTTATTCCAAATGATCATCCATCTTATCTCTCATGCCTTTTCTGGTATAAACTCGACTAGCCCAGAAATAGAAGAACAAACCGACCAATAGCCAAGAAGCGACGATGGTCCACTCGATGCCATTGAGGGCGGAAGGATTTCCCGGTAAATAAAGATAAAATAATCCCAAACTGGATACAAAGGCCAAAAGACCCACCCATTTTCCAAAAGTCACTTTAAATGGGCGAGGCATTAATGGTTCCTTCTTTCGGAGTTGGTAAAAGGAAAGTGCGACCAAAGTCCAAGAGGTTACAATCCCCAGACCTCCAGCGTTGACTAGCCAACTCATGGCTTCTTTGCCAAAAAGCGTAGCCAGGATTGAGGTCACGGTGACAAATAAAATAGCTATCACTGGAGATTTGTATTTGGGATGTAAAACTGCAAATGCTTTGGGCAGCATGCCCGAATATCCCATGGCGTAGATTGCGCGGGTAGCACCCACAAAAAAGCTATTCCAACTGGTGATAATGCCCGCCAGACCTGCTAAAATCAATAAGTTTTTGGCCCAAACTCCTGAATAGATTTTCTGCATCGCATCTGCAGGAGCGAGTGAACTGGCTTCTAATTCGCTGGTAGAGAGTGTGGTGCCCACACTATAAATAATCGCCGCGTACCAAACAATAGCCAGGAGTACCGATAAGATCAGGATTTTTCCAATTTGCTTAAAGGGCAGATTGATTTCTTCCGCCGCTTGAGGGATTACATCAAAGCCGACAAACATAAATGGAGTCATCACGATCACAGCCACTAAACCTGTGGATACCTTCTCTGTCCCCCAAACCTCAATCGTAGCGGTTGCGGCATTGGGAGAAAAGAAGCTTCCAAAGATCAGCATAAGACCCGCTCCTAGGATAAAAAGCGTAAATACGGTTTGGATAAAAGCTGCTGATTTGACACCGAAGAAGTTGATGGTGCCAATCAGAATCGCTCCAACCGTACCAATAAGCAACCAATCAAAATAGATGGGATTGCCTTGTACACTCCAGAGTGGTTCACCTTGGGAAAGCGGCAAAATATTACCCAATACCACAGGCAAAGCCACGGCTTCAAATGCACAAACAGAAACATAGCCAAGAATAATAAACCAAGTACAGAAAAAGGAAGCATCTAGCCCAAGTCCACGGTAGCTAAACACGTGCTCACCTCCTACTTTTGGCATGGCTGAGGTAAGCTCTGAGTAAGTCAGGCCAACTAGGGTCACCACGAATCCACCTATCAAAAAGGCTAGAATCGCCCCGAGGACACCAGCTTTCAGAATCCACTCACTGGTGAGTACGACCCATCCCCAGCCAATCATTGCCCCGAATGAAAGGGTGAAAATGTCCCATTTGCCTAAAACTCTGTTGAATTTTGAACTCATTTGATGTAGATAGTCTTCCGATTGATGAATTCCATCATGCCATCCTTGGCGAGCTCACGTCCATAACCTGAATTTTTTGTTCCTCCGAAAGGAAGTCTAGGATCAGATTTGACCAATTCATTAATGAAATAAGCACCATCGGATACTTGATCAGACAGGCTGAGTGCTTTTTCGATATTGGTGGTACAAACGGTAACTCCCAACCCGTACATGGACAGTTCCGAAAGTCGGAATGCGTCGTGCTCATCTTTTGCTCGGATCATTGCGGCCAAAGGCCCGAAGGTTTCCTCGTCAAAGGCAGGCATTCCGGGTTTTACTTCTCCCAAAATAGTGGGTTCGTGGTAGCAATTATCCTGATTTCCACCGAGGAGTAATTTCGCACCCGAATCCATCGATTTTTTCACTTGGCTTTGAAGTTCATCGGCCAGATCTTTTCGAGCCAGCGTCCCGATTTGCGTTTCCTTATCAGCCGGATCACCAGATTTCAAGTTTTTCACCGCTGCGGTGAATTTGGCAACGAATTCATCATAAATGTCCTCGACCAAAATAAAACGTTTGGCAGCGATACAGCTTTGTCCGCAATTGAGCATCCGAGATGCTACGGCAGTTTTCACGGCTTGATCAATATCGGCATCTTTCCAGACGATAAAGGCATTACTACCTCCCAATTCAAGCAGCGACTTCTTCAAATGTCTACCAGCTATTTCCGCTACGGAAGTTCCTGCTCGCTCACTCCCGGTGAGGGTAACTGCTTTGATCGCAGGATGGGAAACAATGCTTTCCGTCTGATCATGATGTACAATTAGATTTTGAAAAACTCCTTCGGGAAATCCTGCTTTTAGAAATATGGATTCGATTTGCTTGGCGCAACCAAAAACATTTGATGCATGCTTGAGCACGCCAGTATTTCCCGCCATAAGTGTGGGAGCTGCAAAGCGGAAGACTTGCCAAAAAGGGAAATTCCAAGGCATAATGGCCAGTATACATCCGATTGGCTCATGTTTTACCATACTTTTTTGTGCATCCGTCGCAATCACCTCATCGCTGAGAAAGGCTACTGTATTCTCCGCATAATAATCACACACCCAGGCACATTTGGTTACTTCTGCTCGAGATTCTGAGATAGGTTTACCCATTTCAGAGCTGATCATTTGTGCATATTCTTCAACATTTTCGCGAAGTAGGATTCCTGCTTTGATCATTAAGGAAGCTCGCGTTTCCACAGGTACTTTTTTCCAGGAGACAAAGGCATCTGCAGCTTTTTTCAGCATGAATGTCACTTCTGATCCGGATTGAGCCAGATATTGACCGACTACCTCTCCATTGTAGGGGTTTATACTTTTAAATTCCATATTGAATTTCTAAAATTATAGTGTTCAATTTTTTTTAACTATCTCTCGCCAGATTTTTCAATTAAATTTAATGCTAAAGAAATACAGACTCTAAACGAGTTTTTTCTCATTTTAAAAGGGGGAAAGGGTGATTTTTAAATTAAAAACTAATAAAACTCCAGTGATAATTGGTTTTAATAATCAGTTTTTTTAACTGTGAAAAACCTCCGTTTGCTTGAAAGTAATGAGCTTTGTTCCCTCTGTAAAATTATCAAATGACTGATTCAATGTATGCCCAGGCCAAAGTAGCTGCATTGCTCCATCTTCTGGATAATAGGCGGCCGTATATAAGGTTCCTAAGCCTTGCTGATAGTTTTGGTTGTATAGCGGGGGATGTAAGAACGAATTGGTTAAAGAATCACCACTCATTCCTCTATCTAAGATATTTTCCAAGAAAAGAGCCCGGGTAGCGGTCTCATTATGATCCTTATTTTTTGCCCAATTGCTTGCTCCCTGATGATTGGTCGTGAAAGAAGCATCGGTCACCACAGATTTGCGATCTGGAGCTATTTGAACTGTTTTTACCGTACCACTTTTGTCCACAAGGGTCACATTGTAGGACATGTGTGAGGGTACGCTTACCAACACTTTGACGGCATCATTTACGGTGCTACAAAACTCCAGGATGTACCGTAATATAAATGGAACTCCGAAACCAAAACCAACGATTTTGCGCCCTCCAAAGGTAAGCGAGACAGCTAGTCCATCTTCGTTCATTCCATCCAACACTCCCATCAGGCAATCGCTACTTGCAATTACTTCTTTTCCGTTCCAAGAAGTCTTCAGTAAGACTCCTTCAAAGCGATCTGCATGGTAATCATAGTTGCGAACCAACTGCACTATTCCTTTGGTATTAACTGCTTGAGAACAGGCGCTTGCATATCCTGGTGGTTGAAAACCGGAAAGAAAACATATAGCTGCTTCATCTGCTCGTACCAAGTCGCATAGGTGTTCATGGGTCGCCAAAAGCTCTGGCATATAGATCTTCAATGCCGAAATTGAGATTTTTGAATTATAGTCAGTGCCCCTCGCATCGAGCCATGCCTTATAGGCCGGCCAACGTTCGCGGAACAATTTTTGCCATTTAAAGTCTGCTATCGACTCACTAATGGAGGTGAAAAGGCGCTTCATATTTCTCAGCAATTCAAATAGAATTGATGCTAAAGGTTAAAATTAGGTAACGCTATAAAATCATAGCGTTTAGTGATGAAAAGGAAAACTTGACTACTTGGTCAAGGTCCCAATTAAATTTACAGGCTCTCTTTTATCTTCGATTAGTTCAGATTGATATTGGCCTTTGATAGCTTTGATCCATCCTTTTGCTCTGTTCGAAAGCTTGAAGTCATCGGTCATCATTCGACCTCTGGATACCAAGATGCCCATATCTGCGCCTTCATAGAGGTAATCACCTTTTTTGCTGATGCGGAGAAAAAAGGCTTCTTTTTCTGATTCTACGGCTCTTCTGTGTGTATCCATTCGATCAAATTGAATATGTCCATTGTCAAACATATTCCAGATTCCGGAGACTGGTGCTTCATGTATATACTCCACTGTATCTTCAGTGTGCTTGATTACCATTTGGCTCCAGTTGTCTATGTTCTCTTGCTTACCCCATCGATCGTTGAGAGCATTGACGCTAAACTCATAATCCTGATCCATCCATTCCAAAATATGAAACAGATAAAGCGGAGCATCTGCCAAAGCAAAAACTGCGTGATTGGTTATCGAACTTGCTCCTGTTACTCTTGGGTTGAGTTCACCAAGATAAATTGCCCCATTATCCTGATCAATTAGAAAATCAAGTTCAAAATATCCTTTGTAACCTTCTTTCTTCAATTGATCTCCAAATAGCTGAGTATATTTTCTAGCCTTTTTTCTAATCGCAGGCGTAAATGCATTGGGATAAATCTCGTTTCCACACCAGCCCCCTTTGTAAGGGGTAAGTTCTTTAAAACCAACGAGCTCAGTCATCAGCGGAGCGACGATAGTACCATTTCTAGTCACACAGGCTTCGATGGCAGATCCACGACAGTTGATCCGCTTCATGATTTTGACCTCATTCTCCTGCTCTATTTCTGGGGCATATTTCAAATATTCTTTTTCATTTGAAATAAAGAAAGTTGTATGGCCTGAGTCACCAAATGGTGTTTGGATTACTAGATCGTCTCCAAGAGCCTTTTTTGAAACTTCACCTAAATGGGTATAGTTTTTTACCTGTGAGAGTACGTAAGGTACGCAAGGCACGCCAGCTTTCTCAGCAATACGGTTAGTATTCACCTTATTATCCATCGTATTACGAATCTTGGCACTTGGGAAAATCACTTCAAGCCCCAACTTTTTAGCTAGTTTTTCAGTCTTTTCATTAAACATCAGAAACATCGCTTTTCCTGCTTTGCCTTTTACTTTTCTCGAATGAATATAGGCTTGAACTTCCGGGTGTTGAAGGAGGTAATTGTTAATGTCCTCAATACTCTCAAACTCATCATGAGGCATTACTTCTTTGGGTGAAAATACATTTGGATGTAGCCTATCAAAGCACTCTATATTGTTGATAAACTTGAATCCTTTGATCCACTCATCTGCTCCCAATAGATTGAAATTTGTAGCACTGATAAAATAAATTGGTGTTTCATTTTTATAGAAGAATCTTCTGATATCGGATATCCCTTTCAATATAGGGTTAGTAGGCTTTGCTCTTTCGATTGTCTTTGCAGTCATAATATTATCGTTGATCTATTCTTTTTTAATTATTTTTTTTTGAATTACCCATTGCTCCCATTCCCATCGCGGTAGCAGTTTGTTGACGGTTCAGCACTGAGTCTTGGAATATGCGTAGTCCCAGATCTGCTCGATAGCCATGAATTTCCGAAACATCCAATGCCAACATAAAGCGAAGAATCTCTTCACTGATTACCTGACCTGGAACAAGGACTGGAAATCCAGGAGGATAAGGGATAATAAATGAAGAAGCCACAAGCTCTTTACCTTCTTCAATCGCTTTTTGGCAATCCTCCATGGATATGTATTCACAGTTGTCCTCTTCATAAGCAAGGAAATAAGCCGCTCTTAAATTCCCTCCAGGAACCCCAGGTACTGCCAAGAACGACGAATGAAAATGACTGAAGTCGGGAAGTGGAGGCACATTCTTCGTGAGTGACTCAATTTGAATTTCGGCAATCTCAAGCTCTCGTTGATTGAGCGATTCGAAATGCTGATCTAGCTGTTCTGCGATATCCAAAAGCACCTTGGTTAGGTAGGCTACACTTCCCCGAGTTGTCCCAATATTGGTCATGAAAAGAACTGTGTTTCGAGAGGTTTTATTGATTTGGATATTGTACTTATCCATGAGGTACTTGTTTTTAAAAGTATCCCCATCAATTCCGGTTCGTCCGATGAATAAGGTGATTTTAGTGGGATCCAGTGTGAATTCGTCTTTTTCCCAAGCATCTTCCATTCGATTCCAACCTTTTGAGGCATCGTAATATTCGGTTAAACCGGTGTCTCGGTATTGGTCGGGGATAAAATCCTTCACGGTCAATACATTGAAGTATTTACTCAGTTTTGGATTCCCAATCACTTTGGCTCTAAAAACCATTGCCAATTCAATGCTACGCTCCACCATTTCATAGCCTTCAAACTGCGCTTGTCTTCTTCCCACATCCAGAGATGCCAACATTTGATAGTTGGGTGAAGTAGAAGTATGAGTCATGTAAGCTTCTAGAAATGTATTTTCCGACTTTTTTCTGAACTCCTCGTCCCAAATATGGATCATGGAACCCTGACGGAAACTGCTCATTGTTTTGTGTGTACTTTGAGTGGCGTATACTCGGATCTTTACTTGATCGGGATCTGGTAAGGAAGGCTCTTCTCCTTCTTTGAGACTTTCGATATGATTCTGATACTCTATACGGTAAGCTGCAGTTTGGTATTTGTCATGCAGCTTTTTTGCACTGAACATTCCCGTTCGCTGCTTATAGGTGTAAGTAAACCCAGCAAATGCAAACCAAGCTTCATCCCATAAGAATGTCATGTCGGGCTTAATTGCCAAAACACGCTCCATCACACGCTGTACATTGTAGACTATTCCATCAAAGGTGCAATTGGTCAAAAGCAACATTTTCACTTTATCCAATCTCCCTGCAGATTTCAGAACCAGGAGTTTTTTAAGGATTTGTTCCAAAGGAACCGCACCGTAAATGGAGTATTTTTCAATTGGATAAGAATCCAAGTACACCGGAAAAGCTCCAGACAGGACCAAGCCATAATGGTGTGACTTGTGACAATCCCGATCAACTAGGACCAAGTCACCAGGTGCTACCAAAGCTTGAAGTACAATTTTATTAGCGGTTGATGTTCCGTTAGTTACAAAGAAGGTTCGCAAAGAACCATATGCCTCTGAGGCCATTTCTTGAGCTTTTTTTAATGGCCCAGTTGGTTGTAACAAGGAGTCCATCCCACCTGTGGTGGATGAGGTTTCTGCCAGGAACATATTTCTTCCGTAAAATTCCCCAAAATCTTTGATCCACTTCGATTTGAATACCGAATTTCCTCTAGAAATTGGCATAGCATGAAAAACCCCAGTTGGTTTTTGGCTATACTCTTTCAAAGCACTAAAGAAGGGGGTGTTATATCTTTCGCTTACCCCTCTAATTATTCCTAGGTGAAGTTCTTGCAAATCTTCTTTTCGATAGAATATCCTCTCAAAAGTTGATAAAGTTGTGTGCTTCAGCTGACCAAGTGCGGTGTCAGTCACATAATATGTGTCCAGTTCAGGTCTAAATTGTTTGATCAATTGACCCAATTTGGGGCCTAGCTCTGACTCTGGAAGATCTTCCAAATCAATATTTAGAACATTCTGAATATAAGGTTTGATTAATGGGGTAATATTCGTGGATAGATAAGGCGGTGCATATCTAATTACTACAGCCTGAATATTTGGGTTAAAAATGAGTGTAATCAATGCGTCCTGAAAGGAATGCTGAACTACAAGATTGTAAGTGAATTGGTCGTATGGGTCATGAAGTTCTCGGAATTTTTCATGCAAACTCGCCTCATCTGTCGAATTCAAATTATCTAGAAACAGAACTTCAAAATAGTTTTTTTGACTGCTTTGACGAGTATTGGAAATTAATTCGTTTTCGATTTCCTCGCCCTCATCTCCCTGTAAGACGTTGGGATTACCGCTGTAGACGTCATCGACCACTTTTCTGGTTGTATTAGTTATCACTTGACTCAAGAAGCCATAATCTCCTTTATCAAAAGCGTTTATAAGTTTTTCGACGGTTGTTTTACCGGGAATTGCAAAATATTTCTCAACGACTGCTAAATCACTGATCAATTGACCTATCGCTTCTTTATGCTTGGATTCTATTTCAGATCCAGGGATGGCTTTAACAAGCTCTTCGCTTTCAATTTTAAGTTCATTCCACCTGTCAAGCCGAAGTTGGCCTATACTATAGTACGGTGCGCTTATTGCTTTTTTTGGACTTATCATTTTATTGAATGTAGGGCTAGTTTGTTTCCTTCAGTATCAATGAATAGGGCAAAATAACCATCATCTTCACTGATGAGGGTTTTGCCTAAAATCACTCGACCTCCTGCTTCTTCAACCCGTCCTAAAACTGGAGCAAGATCCTTCCCTGCATTCAGGTAAACTAAGGTGCCGGTTGCGCTGGGAATGCTGCCTTCACCTACTACAATTGCTCCACCAATCCCATTGTCTGCAGGAAATAAAGCCATGGAATAGCCATGAGTCTCCATAGTTTCCATTTTAATTTTGTAGATGTAATTATAGAATGCAACTGCCCTGTAAAGGTTTAGGGCAGGGATTTCAAACCAGCTTACGTAGTGGCGGATTTTTTCTCTTTTCTTTCCTGTTGAGGGGAATCCCATTTGATTTTATCTAGGTAAATAATTTTTTAAAGTTTGTTGCTATCCGATTTCAAATCAATGTTTCAATGATTTGAGGTTAGCCTTTTCATGTGATTTCAGAAGATTTTAAAGTCCCTTGAATCCAATTGGGGAAGGAGCTTGCTCAAATTCACTTTCTTTTTGGCGGAGTTTAGCGAGCTCATCAAGTTTTTTAGGCTTGATTAATGGTCCTAGTGAATCCAAGTACGGCAAGGGAGTACCTGCCTGATAAATTGAAAAATCTTTGATATTATCTCTAAAGCTCTTCAAAGGTTGGCCAAGTCTCAGAATTCCCAGTTCTCGGCTTCTTTTTACTCGACTGATATCAAGCTCGATAGGAATGATTTCTTCAGTGCTTCCGGCTTGATAGAGTACTCTTCCATCGGGTCCACATACAATTGAGCAACCGCTACCTCCTGTATCTAATCCATTGACATCAAATAAATAGCATTGATTGACACTCGCCATCGCTCGGGCAATCGATAGTTCGATGTCTCGATCAATAGTTCCTGTCAAAGTTGGATGAAGTATCACTTCGGCACCCATTACTGCGAGTGTCCGGATAGTCTCAGGGAACCACATGTCATAACAAATGGACACTCCAAAACGGCCTACGTGGGGAACATCAAAGACGCAAAATTCACTTCCGGCTGTTACTCCCACTTCATAAGGATAGAAGGGGAACATCTTACTGTATCTGGTTACAATTTCTCCTTGTGGATTGATTACTGAAGCGGTGTTGAAAATTTGCTCATTCTTTCTCTCAAAGATTGAACCGGGTAAAAGCCAGATTCCGTATTTCTTTGCCATCTCTTGCATTTCATGTTCAAAGGAGTTTGGGACTTCTTGGGCAGTATGTAGCAGTGGCCCAAAGGCACATAGCTCACTAAATACTACCATCTCCACCCAAGGATAAAGATTCATGGTAATGTCTAGCTTCAGCTTCATCATTTCCACGTTGGAATGGACTGCTGATACCTTCATTTGTATACCTGCTATTGCGAATGGTTTCATACTTTGTTTTTGATTTTATCTTTTATTTGATGTTCTAGGATATCTAACCCTTTATTCAATAGCTCATCGCTAATTACTAAAGGAGATAAGATCCTGATCATATTTTTATAGGTACCGGCGCTGATGAGGATCAATCCATTTTCCGCGCATCCTTGCACTATTGATTGACACAATTCCCCATCAGGAAGGTTAGAGTCTCCATCTTTAACGAATTCAATGGCATTCATCGCTCCTATTCCCCTCACGTCTCCAACTTCTATAAAACGTTCCTTGATTTTTTCAAATCGACTCATAATGATATTTCCTACTTCAATTGCACGTGCATTGAGGTTGATATCTTTCATGAATTGAATAGTGGCCAAAGAGGCAGCACAAGCTAATGGACTTCCGATGTAAGTACCTCCGATCGTCCCGGGAGCAGCTGCATCCATGATTTCTGCCTTTCCCAATACTGCAGCAATAGGTAGTCCTGAACCCATTGACTTGGCATAGGTGCTTATATCTGGTACAACGTTATAATTCTGCCAGCTTGCCCAGTTTCCTGTTCTAGCAAATCCACTTTGTACTTCATCAAAAATCAGCATGATGCCATACTGGTCACAATAATCACGAAGGCCTTCTAGGTATTTTTGAGGAACCGGATTAAAGCCGCCCTCACCTTGGATCGGTTCGATGATTACCGCTGCTACATTATTAGGATCTATTAGATTTTTTTCACTTGCATGGAGAGTTTTAAGTTCTTGATCAGCAAAGTGATCTAGGGTTTGGCCTGTTCCATATCTATAAAAGTTTGGAAATCGAAGGCGATACACCTCAGGTGCAAATGGTCCGCAATTACGTTTGTAGTCAATCTTACTAGTTAGAGTCATCGCCATCATGGTTCTTCCATGATAGGAGTCTGTGAAACATAGGACAGCTTGTCTTTTTGTGGCTTGTCGTGCTATTTTTATTGCATTTTCTACAGCTTCTGCACCAGTGCTTACCAGCATAGCTTTGGTTCGCTCACCATGAGGTAGGATTTTGCATAGCTCTTCGCATAATTTTATATAAGGCTCATAGGTCACCACATTAAAACTGGTATGTAAGTATTTGTCTGCTTGGTCTTTAATAGCCTGCACCACGGGTTCTGGACAATGACCAGCGTTGACCACTCCTATTCCACCTGCAAAATCAATTAACTCATTTCCATCTTCATCAATTATAGTGGCGCCTTTGGCTAGTTTTACTGTTGCTGTATTAAAAAAACCTACGCCATCTGCTACAGCATTTTTACGTCTTTCAAACAAAGTTTGAGACTTAGTGATAGTTTTTAACATTGAATTTATTCGGGGGTTAAATAGTTTACTCGCCAAAAGCAATGACTGAGAAATGATAAAAAGCTGCTTTCTTATTAGAGATTTGGCAAGTATCTAGTTTTTAAAGAATTGTAAAAATGTATAATGGTTTTATATAAATCGTACAATTTTAAACTAGGACAGCTTTTTTAAAATTACTGTCCAATTTTTGGCAGTCCTTTAATATAGGTATAAAAAAAGGATTTTGAGCCATTTTACTGGTATTTTTATGCTATGTTTTCCTAAAATGTATTCTAAAAAACTCAATATTTAGCTAATGTTTGTTGACTCCATATAGGTATTAAACAGGGTTTAAGCATATAGATATTAAAAAATTAATTATGTTATAAGTCTGAGTTTAAAGTGCTGGTATTTTTTTTCAATTTATAAAGTTCACTAAACTATCCGCATGATTGTAAATCATTAAAACCTTTAGTTACTATCATTTGGTTTTATTTCAGTGGAGTATAAAATGCTAGCCTCTCTTCCCAAACATTCCCCTTTATGTTGCAATTCTTTTCATTTGAAGTAATTTCGACTTTCAATTTCTATCAATGACAGAAGAAAACTCCTCCCTGAATTTTATCGAACAAATTATAGCCGACGATTTAGCAGCAGGCCTTTCGCCGGACAAGCTCCGTTTTCGATTCCCTCCAGAACCCAATGGCTACTTACATATCGGCCATGCAGCTTCTATTTGTCTAAATTTTGGCTTGGGCGAAAAGCATAATGCTCCGGTTAACCTTCGGTTTGATGATACCAATCCTGCCAAAGAAGAGCAGGAATATGTGGACGCCATCAAACGTGATATCCAATGGTTGGGCTTCAAATGGGATATTGAGTGTTATTCCTCCGACTATTTTCAGCAGCTCTACGACTGGGCTGTCCAACTGATCAAAGAAGGAAAGGCATACGTCGATAATCAATCGGCTGAAGCTATGGCGGAGCAAAAAGGAACACCAAGCGCTCCGGGTTCAGCTAGCCCTTTCCGAAATTTATCAGTTGCAGAAAACTTGGATTTATTCCAACGGATGAAGGATGGGGAGTTTGAGCAGGGAAGTTATGTCCTTCGTGCCAAAATCGATATGGCTTCGCCTAATATGCTGATGCGCGATCCTATTTTGTATCGAGTAGTGAAAAAAGCACATCATCGAACCGGTACAGATTGGTGTATATATCCGATGTATGACTGGACTCATGGAGAATCAGATTATGTCGAGCAGATCTCTCATTCCATTTGTACACTGGAGTTTAAAATGCATCGGGAGTTATACGATTGGTTTTTGGATCAAATCATCGATCCGGCTAAACTGAGACCGATACAGCGGGAATTTGCACGTAGAAACCTGACTTATACCGTGATGAGCAAGCGAAAGCTCTTGGAATTGGTACAAAGTAAGACGGTTTCTGGCTGGGATGACCCACGAATGCCTACCATTTCCGGTTTACGTAGAAGAGGCTATACTCCAGGATCCATCCGGAATTTCAGTGAGCTATCAGGTATTTCGAAGCGGGATAGTGTCACAGATGTATCCTTGTTGGAATATTGCATTCGGGAGGATTTAAATAAGACAGCTACCCGGGTGATGGGCGTTTTAGATCCTGTGAAATTGGTTATTACCAATTATCCAGATGGAAAAACTGAAATGTTGATTTCTGAAAATAATCCAGAAGATCCCAATTCAGGAACACATGAAATGCCATTCTCCGGTGAATTGTACATCGAGCGAGAGGATTTCAAGGAAGAAGCCGGTTCTAATTTCTTTCGATTGACACTTGGTAATGAAGTTCGTCTTAAAAGCGCTTACATCATCAAAGGTGAATCGGTGGTGAAGGATGAAGCAGGAAATATTTTAGAAGTTCACTGTACTGCTGACTTGGACTCAAGGTCTGGAACTGGCACAGAAGCCAGTACTCGAAAAGTGAAAGGAACCCTTCACTGGGTATCTATACCTCATGCAATCACTGCAGAGGTGCGGGAATATGATCGTTTGTTTTTGGATGAAGCGCCGGATACACATGAAGACAAGAATTTTATGGAGTTCGTCAATCCTGACTCCTTAAAAATTGTCTCAAAGGCCTACTTGGAACCGTTCTTGTCACAAGCTGAAATGAGTGATAAATTTCAGTTTCAGCGATTGGGTTATTTCACTTTGGATAAGGATTCCACCTCCGATAAGTTAGTATTCAACAAAACGGTAGGTTTGCGTGACTCTTGGGCAAAGCAAAAGCCAGCTACATTAGCTCAGCCAAATCAGCAAGTTAAACAGTCGAACCAAGGTGGAGGACAGCCCCAAGAACAAAGAACTGCATTGAATGAAATTCAGAAAATCGCTAAGAAATATACCAATCTCTCCGGTGAAAAGTTGGCTGCTGCTAGGGCAGACATTGTGAAATTTGCTGAGGAAGTAAGTTATGAGGAACTAGAGCCACTATTTCAAACTGCTGCTAAAAAAGCTGGAACTCGAATCGGTGCGATGATCACGCTTGGAGTAATATTAAATAAAGGTCAAGAAAGGAATTCTCAGATCGAGGCCTTTATAGCTGCTGGATTGTCTGATGAAAATGAGTTACTGATAGAGGAAGCGAAAGCAGTTGGTAGTTGACAGTAAGCAGTTGCCAGTATTACAGTTGGCAGTTTGGTGTAAACAGTATTTCAGATAATTTAGGAAAAAGCTCGTTGATTAATCTCAACGAGCTTTTTTAATATCCTATTCAATGGACTAATTCTCAACTTTCCTTTAAAAAATACATTTTCCAGACTCCCCTATTTTTAACATCTATACTTCCACGGTATTCGCATTCAAATTCGTCTTTGACCAATTGATAAGTAGTTTCTGAAATATTAATTCTACCTGCCAGGGAATGTGTCTCCATTCGGGAAGCGATATTCACTGTATCTCCCCAGATGTCGTATTGCCATTTTTTGACTCCTACGATTCCGGCGACAATAGGTCCAGTGTGGATTCCGATGCGCATTTCAAAATGAATGATATCATCCGGTTTAGGCTGTTTGATAAAGTCCATCATGGCTTTTGCCGCCTTGACTGCCTTGAGGGCATGTTGATCAGATTCAACCGGAATTCCTCCCGCACACATGTAGGAGTCACCAATCGTTTTAATTTTTTCAAGCTTAAAAATTGTTGTGATTTCATCAAATTTCTTGAAATAGTGATCGATGCTTTCAACCAGATTCTCTGGAGAAATATTCTCTGCCAAGCTGGAAAAACTCTTAAAATCAGTGAATAACACAGTTGCTGAATTATATCGATGCGCTTTCACTTTTCCAACATTCTTCAGTTCATCGGCGATTTCAGCAGGCAATATATTGAGCAAAAGTCTCTCAGAGCGATTCTTTTCGACTTCAATGATTAGCTTGGTTTCTCGCTCAAACATATAGCGCTTGAAAGTTATAAAAGCAACAATTCCAACAGAGGCTAGCAAAGCCAAGACTCCATAAAGGATGAATTGCTGTCTTTTGGATTTAAGTGAATTAATGGTAGCCTCCTTTTCTAACAGATCTACTTCAATTTGTTTTTGGGAGACCTCATAGTCTGTTCGAAGGTCTGCCATCTCCTGTATAGCTGTAATGTTATTTACACTATCGCGATAGAAAATGTAATTTTTATAGTAGTCAAAGGCCTTTGGAGTATCACCAATCTTTTCGTAGATGCGGGAAAGCATCAGATTGGATTGACTGTTCTGGCTTTTGATTCCATAGCGCTTGGCCAAGTTTAGACTTCGTTCTGCATATTCCAAAGCAGTGGTCTGGTCTCCTTTATCCAGGAATATCGAGGACATAAACTCCAAATAAGCTGAGATCGGTGCATATTCTTTATATTCCTCCAAAATTCTAACAGCCTGATTTATGTTTTCTTCAGCGGCTGTTTTGTTCCCATTTTCAGCATAGATCATTCCGAGATTACCAAAAGAGTAGGCATCTCCAATTGGGTAATTCACTTTTTCGAAAATAGTCTGGGCTTCTTTGGTGTAAATTAAAGCTGAGTCTAATTTCTTCATGTTAAGGTATTCATCTCCAGCATTGAAAATAGCCATCGCAAGCCCTAAAGAATCCTTGCCATTTCTAAGGATTTCTATGCTTTTACTATAATAAATTACTGCATTTTCGCTGTTTTCACTTTGCGAATATATATCCGCAATTGTCACAAATAGCTTTCCTCTTCCCTCCTCATAGCCTGCTTTTTCAGCGTATTTCATACTTTGGAAGTAATATTTCAAGGCTTGAGAAAGCTCTCCTTTGAAGGCATGACCATTGCCTAGGTGCAAAAATGCATGATAGGTCATCAGGTGCGTAGAGTCTTTGAAGGATTCTTTTAACAGAATTTTGCTATACTTCAGAATACTGTCAGGATTGGGTTCCTCCTGCAATACAGACACCAAAAGGTTGAGGTCTTTTTTCTTACTAAAAAGCTGTTTTAGGCTATCGATACGGTTTTGCGGCCTGGGATTGTTATCTATAGATTGAGCATGGCTGTGACTCAATAAAAAAATTAGAAAAAGGTTTAGGATAATATGTTTCAAAAAATCCATTTGTAAGGAATTTTAAAAGACTCTGATCTTTGGATCAATCTTAAATAATTTTTTCTTATCACCTGAACTCACCAAAAACCGGATAGAATATTCTTCTTCCGCCTCTTTTTTTGCTTTGCCCACGTAGCCGTCTTTGTGGGTAGTACCGGCTCCTCTCTTGGAATCATAGATTTTGATCATAGAGTTCTTCTTTTTGACTATAATCTTCTTGATTATCACAAAATCCTGATCGCTGTCTAGAATTTGTATCACTGCCCCTACCCAAGCTAATTTGGTTTTTTCGCGAATATTGCTGGTGAATTTATCCTTCTTAGGTTGATCATTATGATTGTCCCCGATCAAAATATGCTTCATAATTTCCTCCTGGCTAGATTTCTTATCCAGTAAGATGATCCCTTGGGTATCTACATAGACCGCTATAACGGTGTCTTTCATTTCAGACATGATTATGAAATATTAGTGAAAAAAATTGAACGGATTAAAATACCTGTGTTTTGAATTAAGAAAAATAATACACTGACCAAAATACAAAAAAAGTACATTGTAAACCAATATTTCTTATTACAAAAAAACAAAACTTGTTGATTTATTTTTATCTGATAGTGTCATTATTGGCATCTAAAGAAATTCATTTCAGCCCCTAGTTTAGCACATTAAAACTTTTACCATTGATCTAATTTAGAATCCTGAATTTCCAGAGAATTTGTACTTTGTAGCTAAGTCAATATATCAACCTTATGAAAAATAATTATTTTAAAACTTACCTTTCGGCCCTCATCTCTTTATGCTTGGTTTTTGGGTCGAATCAGATTATTAAAGCACAACAATTACCAGTAGATACGTCCTTTTATTCCAGTTATACTTGGAGAAATATCGGTCCAAATCGTGGAGGAAGATCACTTGGTAGTTCAGGAAGCCCTAGTCGTCCCTATGAATATTATTTTGGAGCTACCGGTGGAGGACTCTGGAAAACGACAGACGGTGGAAATGAATGGTTCCCAGTAACAGATGGTCAAATCTCATCGTCTAGTATTGGAGCTGTTGCAGTAGCTGAGAGTAATCCTGATATCGTCTATATCGGTGGTGGTGAAACTCAGCTTCGAGGCAGTATCACTCAAGGTGACGGAGTCTACAAAACCACAGATGGAGGAAAAACTTGGAAACATCTTGGTCTTCAAGAAACCCAAGCTATATCCAGAATCCGAGTAGATCCTACTAATCCTGATCTTGTCTATGTAGCTGCGCTTGGTCATCCTTATGGTGAAAATGAAGAACGTGGAGTTTTCCGTTCAAAAAATGGAGGAGAAACTTGGGAAAAAGTGCTTTATGTCAGTAATAAAGCCGGAGCAGCCGATTTGATTATTGATCGTACCAATCCTAAAGTCCTGTATGCTTCTACCTGGCAAGTCTATCGAAAAGCATGGAAAATGTGGGGCGGAGGACCGGATAGTAAGCTTTGGAAATCTGTGGACGGTGGAGATACTTGGACGGACCTTACTTCCAACCCAGGAATGCCGGAAGGACCGATCGGAAAAATTGGCGTAACGGTCTCCCCTGTCGATGCTAATCGAGTTTGGGCAATCGTGGAAGCCAATGAAGGAGGAGTGTTCAGATCCGATGATGCTGGGAAAACTTGGGAAAAAGTTAACGATGAGCGTAAACTGCGTCAGCGTGCTTTTTACTATTCTAGGCTCTATGCAGATCCGGTTGATCGCGAAACAGTTTATGGACTTAATGTTGACTTTTGGAAATCTACGGATGGTGGCAAAACTTTCGATACCGAAATCACTGTACCTCATGGAGACAACCATGATCTTTGGATAGACCCAAGCAACCCACTTCGAATGATTAGTAGTAATGATGGCGGAGGTGTTGTAAGTATTAATGGTGGTAAAAGTTGGACAGAGGAGGATTATCCTACCACACAGTTTTACCATGTAATGACTACTTCAGACGTTCCCTATCATGTAGCTGGTGCACAGCAGGATAACAGTACTTTGGCGATGCCTTCAGAAGGATGGGATCATATGCTTGGACGTGGTCCGGGACATGGTTGGCACTATGCAGTAGGTGGTGGAGAAAGTGGCTGGATCACGCAAAGCCCGACTGATCCGGATATATTTTATGCAGGTTCTCAAGGGGCTTTGCTTACCCGATACAACAGGAAGACTGGGCAGACTAGAGATATTCAGGTTTATCCACGATTCTTCTCTGGCGAGCCGGCCTCTGCTTTACCCGAAAGATGGCAATGGACCTTTCCTATCATGTTTTCTCCACTGGATCCTAAGACCATGTACACCACTTCCCAGCATGTTTGGAAAACTACCAATGATGGACAAACCTGGGAAAAAATCAGCCCAGACTTGACCTATGCCGACCCTGAAACTTTAGGGAAAACAGGTGGAGTGATCACGATGGATATGAACGGTCCTGAAATCTATGCCACTGTATTTGCGCTTGCGCCATCGATGTATGATGTGAATACCATTTGGGCAGGTTCGGATGATGGAAAAGTCCATATCACTCGGGATGGAGGCGAAAACTGGACAGATATTACCCCTAAGGATCTTCCGAAATTTTCTAGGATCAGTATTATAGACGAGGGAAAATTCAAGCCCGGAACTCTTTATCTAGCAGCTAATCGCTACCAGGTGGATGATCGAAAACCCTACGTATTTAAAACTGATGATTATGGAAAGTCTTGGACAAAAATCATCACAGGAATTGAAGATGGGCATTTTGCCCGAGCGATTCGCGAGGATTTACAAAAGCCGGGACTGCTTTACCTAGCCACAGAGCACGGAGTTTATGTT
>CAWUWQ010000060.1:0-3356 GCA_963926065.1 uncultured Algoriphagus sp. | reverse complement strand
AATTTTTCCATCAGATCATAGCTCAAATCGTCCAAATTAATGTTTACCCGGATTCCTTTGACCATTTTACCTCGGACTTCACTCAGCAGCATAATGTTGCTGATTTTGAATTCCAACTCATTTTCAGCCCATCGCTTGGGTTCGACTTTTCCCGACAGAAATACAAACCAACCAGACATGAAGTATTCTTTAAACTTTACGTAATCTTCTCCGAAAAGGAAAAAGGTAAACGAACCCGCATAATCGTCTAAGGTCAATGTTCCAAAAGGCTTTCCGTTTTTAGTGGTTCGATGAGCAAAACTCTGTACCGAACCAGCTAACTTAATATCACTTCGATTTCTTAAGCTTTCGAGGTCAGTAAGATCAGGTAAGGAGGCATTTGTGAAGGAATCGATTTCCAGTTTGTATTGATCCAAAGGATGCCCGGAAATATACAATCCTACAACTTCTTTTTCGATGTTGAGCTGCTGAAGTTGGGAGAAAGGTTCCATCGGAGCGATCGTGGGCATTGGAACAGCCATGCCGCCTGATGATCCCCCACCAAACATACTAAACTGCGAAGAATCTTCTTCTTGTTGGATTTTTTGAGCGTATTTTGAGGCTTTTTCTATCAGCGATAAATCTCCATCTGCTGCTTCTAAGTATTGTCTTCGATGATGCTCTGGAAAGCAGTCAAAAGCTCCAGCCATTGCCAAGGCTTCCATCGTCTTTTTATTTAAAGCTTTTGAACTTACCCTTTTTGCAAATTCAAATATGTTTTTGAATATGCCTCCTTTTTCACGTTCCTTGATGATTTCCTCTACTGCAGCTGAACCTGCACCTTTGATCGCTGCCATTCCAAAACGGATTTCACCAGCTTTATTTACGGTGAAGCCACTTTTGGATTCATTCACATCCGGCCCTAATACAGGGGTTGCAGCACGCTTACATTCTTCCATGAAAAACGTCACTTGGGTGATGTCATTCATATTATTGCTCAGTACCGAAGCCAAATACTCTGCTGGATAATGTGCCTTCAAATACGCGGTCTGATAAGCGATCCAAGCATAGCAAGTCGAGTGAGACTTGTTGAATGCATAGGATGCAAAAGCTTCCCAGTCCGTCCAGATTTTAGCTAGTTTTTTAGCATCATGGCCTTTTGCAGAGGCTTGCTCAATGAATTTTGGCTTCATTTTATCCAAGACATCTTTCTGCTTTTTACCCATTGCTTTTCGCAGCACGTCGGCCTCACCTTTGGTAAAGCCTGCCAATTTTTGGGAAAGCAACATCACCTGCTCCTGATAGACTGTGATACCGTAGGTCTCCTCTAGGTATTCTTTCATGTCCTCCAGATCGTATTCGATCGCTTCGGTACCATGCTTCCTTTTGATAAAGGAGGGGATATAAGCAAGTGGACCTGGTCTATAAAGGGCATTCATGGCAATCAAATCTGCAAAAACTGTTGGTTTGAGTTCTCGCATATATTTCTGCATTCCAGCAGATTCATATTGGAAAATACCAACTGTCTCACCTCGCTGGAAAAGCTCGTAAGTCTTTTCATCATCTATTGGGAATTCATCTGCATCGAGTTCGATCCCATGGCGCTCCTTTACGATTTTTATTGCGTCTTTGATCAGGGTTAGAGTTTTTAGACCCAAGAAGTCCATTTTGAGCAAGCCGGCAGATTCCACAACAGAGTTGTCAAACTGCGTACAAACCATCTCAGAATCTTTTGCCAAGGCAACAGGAACAAAATTCGTGATGTCATCTGGTGTGATAATTACCCCACAGGCGTGAATCCCGAGATTCCGAACCGATCCCTCGAGCATGGTAGCTTGATTGATCGTTTTGGCAGCTTCGTCTTGACCTTTGGAGATTCGAATCAACTCATCCGCTTTGGCGATCATCTCGCCCTGACCTTTGAGTTTGTCGGAGATTGCTGCACGATTTCCTTGTAAAGCGAAGAGCGCTTTCAATTTAATGTCAGGAACCAGATTGGCTAATCTTCCAGCTTCTGCTAAAGGTAAATTCAGCACTCGTGCGGTATCACGAATTGCAGATTTTGCAGCCATGGTGCCGTAAGTGATGATCTGAGCCACCTGATTCGAGCCGTATTTTTTAATCACATAATCGATCACAGATTGACGGCCTTCGTCGTCAAAGTCAATGTCAATATCGGGAAGTGATACTCGGTCAGGGTTCAGGAATCTCTCAAAAAGGAGATTGTACGCGATGGGATCAATGTTGGTGATGCCTGTGCAATAAGCCACAGCCGATCCTGCCGCAGATCCACGACCTGGCCCCACGGAGACTCCCATTTTTCTAGCCTCAGCAATGAAATCCTGTACGATCAAAAAGTAACCTGGATAACCTGTATTCTCAATAGTTGCCAGCTCAAAATCTAAACGCTCCCGGGTTTCAGGAGTCATTTCTTTGTAGCGTTTTTCCGCTCCTTTGTAGGTTAAATGGCGCAAATAGGCATTTTCTCCCCGTTTGCCTCCATCTTCTGCATCGTCGTTATGGACGAATTCTGCAGGAATGTCAAATTTTGGAAGGAGTACTTCACGGGCAAGTTTATAGCCTTCTACTTTGTCCACAATCTCTTGAGTACATTCGATGGATTCTGGAAGATCCGCGAAGAGCTTCTTCATCTCTTCGGGAGTCTTTAGGTAGAATTCATCATTTGGGAAACCATAGCGGAATTCTCGTCCACGCTTGCCAATGTATTTTTTTGGTGTCACCAAGAGAGCGCCATCTTTCACACAAAGCAAGACATCATGAGCTTTAGCATCTGTTTTCTCGGTATAGTAGGAATTATTTGCTGCGAAATACTTGACATCGTATTTGCGGGCAAGCTCCAATAAAACCTCATTTACTTTTTCCTCTTCTGGGACTCCATGACGATTCAGTTCCACATAAAAATCTTCACCAAACTGTTCCTTCCACCAAAGAAAAGCTTCCTCGGCTTGTGTTTCCCCTACGTTCAAGATCAGATAAGGAATCTCTCCCCACAGTCCTCCAGTGGTGGCTATTAAGTCGCCTTTGTATTGGAGTAAGAGTTCTTTGTCGATTCTGGGGAGGTAATAAAACCCTTCAATATTGGCGTAGGAGGCTAATTTGGCTAGGTTGTGATAGCCTGCTTTATTTTTTGCAAGTAAGACAGTCTGATATCCGTCATCCTTATTGCTTTTGTTTTTTCGGTCACGACAAAGGTTGAATTCACATCCTAGGATCGGTTTAATTCCCTGTGCCATCGCTTCTTTCACAAAGTTGAAAGCACCCATCATATTGCCATGATCCGTCATGGCTATGGCAGGCATTCCCAAAGCCTTTGCCCGAGCTACCATGGCAGGAATCTCTGAAGTGGCCTGTAGTAC
>CAWUWQ010000059.1:0-2707 GCA_963926065.1 uncultured Algoriphagus sp. | reverse complement strand
GATCAATCCTTTTGGCCGATCCACTTTTACCATCACTTCATCACAGGCATCGATACAAGCAGTGCAATTCACACATTCCATCTGGATTCCATTTCGGATATCAATTCCAGTTGGGCAGACTTGAACGCAAAGGCTACAATCAACGCAATCCCCTTTAGGCTCCAAAACAGCTTGATTTTTCCGGATTGGCGATCTTGGCTCCCCTCGAACATAATCATACATGACATTGATCGAGTTATTATCAAGTAATACTCCTTGAAGTCTCCCATAAGGACAAACAACCAAACAGGCTTGCTCACGAAACCATGAGAATACAAACATAAAAATCCCTGAAAATGCGACCAAACCAACAAATCCAGCCATATTATCCGGAGGTGGCTGCGAGACGATCTCCTTTACCTGATCAATACCAATCAAATAAGCCATCGCCAAATGCCCAATCAAAAGTGAAATGATCATGAAAATGGAAAGTTTGACTCCTTTCTTAGTAACCTTTTCTGTTGTCCAGGGTCCGTCATTCAGTTGTCGCTGTTGATTTGCATCCCCTTCGATCAGGTATTCGATTTTACGGAATACCATCTCCATAAAAAGAGTTTGTGGGCAAAACCATCCGCAGAAAATTCGCCCAAAAACTACCGTAAAGAGAATGATGAATACAAAGAAAATCAGCAGCAAGAAAATCAAAAGATAAGTGTCCTGAGGCCAAAAAGCTGCTCCGAAAATGATAAATTTTCGCTCAAAAATATTGAATAACATATATGGCCGCCCATTCACTTGAATGAATGGACCTGCAAAGAGAATTGCAAGCAGTACCCAAGACAGGTAGCTGCGGTACTTATAGAATATTCCAGATACTTTCTTAGGATATACCCAATTCCGCTTACCATCTTCCTGAACAGTAGCGAGTGCATCTCTAAAGGTGTCTGGATTTAAGTGTGGATTCTTTTTGGCCATGATATTAGCTTAATATCTGCCGGGAATTCAACTTCCCGGCAATACTGAAATTACTAGTTAGAAAAAGCAATCAGTGTGCTATCTGTCAAGGCAGTTGCTGGATCATCTGAAGGAACTTCTTCATAAATTTCACCTTGAGGGTCCTTTGGATTGGCTGGAGTTGTTCCAACTAAAGTGAGGATGTAGCTGGAGACGCTCTGGATTTCAGCGGGACTCAACTGATCTTCCCAAGGCACCATTCCTTTTTCGATGACTCCATATTTAACTACTTTAAAGATATCATCGATATCTCCTCCATGGAGCCAATAGACATCAGTCAAGTTAGGACCAACTCCTCCCCCTCCATCCTGCGCATGACAGGCAGCGCAGTTTCCATCGAATATTGTCTTACCTGAAGCAAGAGCTTCTGCAGATTCATCAAAAATCACAGAATTCTCATCAATACTTGCGAGGTTACTAGCTTGCCGCATTTCGGCTGCCACTGCTTCCACTCGGAGTTCTTCTTGGTATTCTTCCACACCTGTCAAGCCTGTACCTAAAACGGTGTAGTACACGAAGTACCCAACACCATACACTACTGTTCCAATAAACACATATTGAAACCAAGGAGGCATGAAATTGTCCAACTCCGTGATTCCATCATAGGAATGATCAACCATTACTTTTGCTTTCTCTTCAGTTCCGTACGCTTCAACCACTTTCCCTGTGACAAATCGCTCCTTGAAGGTCTCCCACCAAGACGGCTCCTCTACATGACTTGGGTTTTCCTTCTTCAATACCGTAGCAACAAAGGAGATTAGGTAAATCATCAAAATCAGCATCAAAACAATCACCCCCAGGATGACCCCCAGAAGAATCATTAGGGTCAACTCGTTTGAATCCATGGTTTGCCATACAGACAATGTGGACTCGGATTCAGACTGTGCGAGAAGGTCTAGCGAAGCTCCAAAAAAGAGCATTGTCAGTAAGCTTAGGTATTTTTTCATGGCTGATTTCCAGTTAATTCATCCTCTTCCATTGGCAAGGATTTCATATGATCGATGTATTCTTTTGGAACGCTAATGGCCCAAACCGCTATTCCGATGAAGAATAACACAAATATGATCAGGGAGATAATTGGGAAAATCTCCACGTTTTCGATAGATCTCAATACTTCTTTATACATGATTTCAAGATTTTAATTAGAAGCTGTGGCTTTGATATCAGTTCCCAATCGCTGCAAATAAGCAATCAATGCAACGATTTCGGTATTTGGCATGACTTCTACGCCTGCCTCTTTCAGGTTAGCGACGATTCCCTCAGCTTGCTTAGTTAGATCAGCGAGGGCGATTTCATCAAAACCTTCTGGATAGGGAACTCCGAGAGCCTGCATCGTTCTGATTTTCGCAGGTAGATCAGTGTAATCCATTTCATTGGTGACCATCCAAGGATAAGGAGGCATCAAAGAACCTGGCGACATGCTTCTTGGATCAGCCATGTGGAAGTAATGCCAACTGTCAGGGTATTTTTTACCCACACGATGAAGATCTGGACCGGTACGCTTCGATCCCCATAAGAACGGATGATCATATACGAATTCACCTGCTTTGGAATATTCCCCATAGCGCTCAGTTTCAAATCGGAATGGACGAACCATCTGAGAGTGACAACCCACACAGCCATTGGAGATGTATAGATCTCTTCCTTCCAGTTCAAGTGGCGTATAAGGCTTTACCGAACTGATAGTTGGGACATTAGATTTGATCAAAATCGT
>CAWUWQ010000058.1:0-10857 GCA_963926065.1 uncultured Algoriphagus sp. | reverse complement strand
GTCATTGAGCACTTTTTCAAATTATTTTTTATGAATGTACGCTACTTTGCCAGTAAGGTCATTTAGCATTTAACAAATGAGGTTCAAAACCTGCGTTTAGCGCACATCGGTCATCGGTCATCGGACACCTGTCACCCGTTTAGTAAAGCAAAGGAAATAAGGTTACTGACAGAATTGCGTATAACTATATTATTTTTAAACAGAGTATGATAGCTTTTTATTCACTCAATCGAAGTTTTTCAACTGAAATTTGACTTGCTGACCTGGCTTTTTCTGTGCCAATATGTCCAATGAGCCTTCAGTAAGCTGAAAAACCCGAGGATAGCCTCCCGTAACTTGGGCATCGCGCATCAGGATTAATAGTTTGCCTCCAGAAGTCAATTGGACAGTTCCAGGAAAGACTGGAGCAGTTAATCGTTCGGGGATTGAGTTGGGCAAGAGCTCCTCCAATTGAAAAGCCATCCGATTAGCTAAAGTCGAGATCGTAAATTTAGAATTGAATAATTGCGTTTTTTTATCATTTGATAATGCTTCGAAATCAGGCCCTGGATAAATCTCCAAGATGGATTCTTCCAACCAAGTAGTCTTAAGTTTAACAGAAGCGAAAGTCTTCTCGGCTAACGATTGAGTTGTGAAAAACGGAACCTTATCTCCTTTTGAGAGCATCCCCTTATTCGTGATTTTAGGATAGTTGCTTCTAGAAGATAAGATTACTTCTGTCTGAAATCCTTGAGTTATTCCCAGGTAAACAATACTTCCTAAGAAGAATTTCCCAATTTCTAACTCATCTCCAGGAACGATTTTGATCAAGGTGAAGGAAGTCAATTCACCGTTTTTCCGAATCTCAGCTTTCGCTCCGGACAATCCGATTGTGATATAACTATCAAAGCGGCACTTAAACCCAGGTTGTAATATTTCTAAAATTGCAGCATTTGGGTTGTTCTTGAGCAAGTGATTGATCCAATTATATGAACGGTGGTCCATTACTCCAGCTATTGGGACGCCCCAGTGTCCAAGCCCGATTCTTCCAAGGTCCTGAATACTTGTTCCAGGATTTGTTTTCAAAATCTCTAAAAACCCAATGTCTCTAATCATTGCTTTTTAATGGTTTTGAATCTTTGGAAATGCTGTAAAATTCTTCGAGACTGATGGATAAAAACTTGATTTGTTCTCCAGGCTTCGCGAAAACAGGAGGGTTTTCATTTTGATCAAAAAGGATAGTTGGAGTTTTTCCAATGACATGCCAACCCCCTGGACTTTCGTTTGGGTAAATTCCCGTTTGAGCACCTCCTATGGCTACTGATCCAGGCTCTATTTTCCGATCAGGGACACTTTTCCTTGGAAAATGTAAAGCCGGATCTAGGCCATTCAAATACATGAAACCAGGCAAGAAGCCAAAGAAATGAATTCGGTAAATTGGGATGGTGTGGAGGTTGATTACTTCCTCGAAGCTGATGGACTTTGATTTGGAAAGCGCATTCAGATCTTTGCCCAGCTCTTGATTATAGCAAACTGGTATTTCCCATACTTTCTCAGGAAGGGGAAGTACGTTGATGTTAGATTGAAGCAAAGCTTTCCAGCGTCTTTGTAAATCAGGATTAAGATCGCTCCTGAGCATGCATGTAAGCGTCTGGAATCCTTTTCTAATTTCTAAGACTTCTGTTCCCAGTTGTGAAGCGATAGCCAATTCCCAACTTAAGATATGCTGCAAGAGTAAATCATTAGGTTTTTCATCCCAATAGAGTTCTATCAGATAGGGTCCGATCTGTCTTAGACTTGGCCTCATTTCCAATATTTTTTTCTAATAATTGGTAGAAAATTCATCAAGCCGGGGTTGTCCCCGTGGAAGCAGACAGTCTCAGCCATAGCTGGCATTTTTTTTCCTGTGCTCGTAAGTATTTGTTGATCAATCAGGATTGGTCGGATATGTGCATCGACTTTTTCCATTGTGGTGAAAAGTGAATCCGCTTCACTTCTAGCTACCAATTGATAATTAGCTTGATATGCTCGGTCTCCAAAAACTTCTAGCCTGGTTTTTAATCCGAACTGCTCGGCCCAAAATAGCATTTGAGATCCTGGTGATACAAAAATTGGAATTCGCTTATAATGAAGCGAAAGCCATTCGCAGAGGTTTTGAGCCAACTCTGCATTTGCCATCGCATCATTGTATAGTGCTCCGTGAAATTTAATGTGATCAGAAGGCATTCCGAGTTGGTTGGCTACAAGCTGAAAGCGATCAATCTGCTCATTTAATGAAGCTGTCAACGCTCCTAATTCGAGCTTCATGGATTTCCTGCCAAAATTTTCTTGATCTGGATAGGAGGGATGGGCTCCTACTTTTACTCCGTTTGCAAGTGCAAGTTTAAGGCTTGAAGCGATGCTTGCTTCATTTCCAAAATGTCCACCGCAGGCTATGCTCCCACAGTCAATCCAAGGAAAAATTTCTTGCTCATTGGCAATACCCTCTCCGAGGTCACAATTTATTTTAGGGAGTTTGTTTGATCTCATTTGGATAGAAAAGTACTGAATTTATCATCAAAGCTTAATTTTTATGAGAGAAAGTGCGACTTCCATTATTCATAGGGATATAAGTTTTTTTCCTGCAACGAAACAGCAATGCTTTCATAAAAATTTAAATCCTTGGGTTTTACTTGACTAATTTCTTTAAAGATTATTGTAATATTTTATCCATTCATTCAACTGCTTTCCGTCGATTTTACCTTTGCTCAGCCGCAAATGATGCATGATTGCCAGAGATTTTTTCATTCGACTTTCTGGGTTTTCAACTTTTGTGACTAGGTAAATTAGGCTTCTTTGCTTCCCCGGAGTGAGATTGGAGAAAATTTTATTCGCTTCTTCATCCTGATCCAGCATCACAGTAAATTCTTCTGGGACCTCATGCCCAAACTTGCTAGGATCGCGTTCGATTTTAATATTGACTTGATTTCCCTCCTCGATTTCCAGTCTAGATCGGAGCTGTTGATTGATCAGAATGTACCAACAGGTTTTAGCTTTGAACAAGGCCATGTGATAGGGACCTGTTTGGTCCAGCCAAACCAAAACCCTTCGATTGTTTTCATCCATTAATTTCGGGACCAATTCATCTGGTACCGGAATATGATACTGCCAATGGTGGAAATCAAACTTGCTTAAAATCCCTTTGAAATCTGTCATTATGAATTGCGTTCTTTCAAAATACCAAAAACCAAAATATCAATTCAGGAAATAATGCTTCACAGGATTTCATACTTTACATTGTCTGGTAATTTTTATCTTCATTAAGCTTAGGAAGCTTGAAATTAATAATAAAAGTAGAACCTCTTCCCAATTCGCTTTTTACTCGAATAGATCCACCATGGCTCAAAATGATTTTCTGAGTATTGGTAAGGCCTAATCCCGTGCCCGAGGTTTTACTGGTGAAGAATGGCTCGAAAAGTCGCTCCAAATTTTCATTTGAGATTCCTGTTCCGTTATCTTCAATTTTAATTTCGCACCCGCCCTCTTTTTTGGCAGTGGAAAGTTTTATTGATCCATTTTTATGGCCTATTGCTTCAACACTATTTACAATAAGGTTAATCAAAGCAATTTTCACCTGTTCAGCATCCACCTCAATTTTGCAGAAATCAGGCTCATAATCTTTGATGATTTTGATTTCTTTCATTTCGATTCGGTCTTTTACTTTTGCTAAAGCTTCGTCTAACAAGTTATTAATTCGATGAGGGGAAATATTCAGCTCAGAAAATCGCGTGCTTTCTAATAGCTGAGTTACCAGTTGATTTATCCGATCACAATTTCGCTGGATTACCTCGATCAAGTCTCCGCTATCTTTCAGGACTTCTTCTGGAAGTTCCATGAGAAGTTGGTCAGCGGATAACACTATAGTAGTTAAAGGATTTTTGACTTCATGAGCCAATAGTCTGGCTATTCTACCTGTTGCGGAAAACTTTTTAAGATTAAGATCTTCTTCTTCTTTGGCTTTAATAGCAGATAGATCTTTAATCAATACTTGAAAAGTATTTTCATTTTGCTTTACTATATTCACCAAGCCTTTGAATGTTTTCCCTGCTTTATTGATAAGAGTCGCCTCAAAATCAATGTTTTCAAATTTATTTTGAAGCTTTTCTAAAATTTGTTTTCGAATGACTTTCTCTTCGATCAAGCTTACAAAAACGGGGAGCTTTAATTGTAAAGAAATTTCCTCTTCAAATTCAAATTTGGATATTGAACTAGGGTTAACTTCTAAAATATGACTTTCACTATCGATTAATAAAAATGGATCGGTAGCTCGCTCGAAAATAGATCTAAATTTTTTTCCTTCAAGGTCAAGGTTTTCTTTAATTTGACTATCTCTATATGCATACCTGAGAGCCCTGTCTAGTATAGATGCGTCAAACTCACCTTTGACTAAGTAATCCGAGGCACCAAGGTGTAGCGCTTCCTTATCCAGGTTTCCGGTATCCATACCTGTTAATAGGATCACTGCCGCATGGGGTTGTTGGGATTTAATTATCTTAATTAACTCCAAACCGCTGACCTTGCCTAAGCGGTAATCCACTAAGTAGATATCAAATGGGTGTTTGATTTTTTCTAATGCTTCCTCATACGTAAAGGCATGCTCTGCTTTATACTCTGGCTCTTCGATTCTACTCAAATAGGTTTCAACTAAATCGAAATCATCTGTATCATCATCTACATACAAAATTCGAATTTGCTCTTTATTCATGATTTTTTAAGTTGGAAGTTCTGTTTTATTGAACCAATAACACACGAGTATTTAGTTCATTTTACCAGGTCTTTAAATGTATTTGTTTTGGTGAAGAAGTTGTTTGGTCCAATGATATAGTCCAGCGGAATATCTTCCTTAAGACTCGAATTGGTAAAACGTTGATTTGTATTTTTTTAATTTCTCGTGTTTTTTGATTTCTTGTTAAGAATTTTTTCTTTCCTTATTTTGGCGCATTCAAGTCTAATAGGATGATATCCCAAATTGGGAGGTTAGACTTATCAGCAGGAAAGCTTTTGTTAATGTATTAAATTAATTTCTCTCCATCACTGAAGTAGGTTGTGTTTCATTCTAAAATGTGGTTTTAAAAATACTGCTATTCAATATCTTATAGTTTTAAGTAATTTTCATGATAGGTTTAAGGCGCGTCTTTTTTCCTCATATTTTAGTTAGTAAAAAATGAAAAAATTGAGAATAAGATAAGTAACCTCATTAAAATTGAGACAATAGGATTCAATCTAATAATTAAAGGATTGAAGTACTTTGCCAAAGCTTTTCAGTACTAAAAATAGACGTTCTTGTTAGTATTTAGATGATTTAAAATGCTTTATTAGTTATTGCCTATTAGTCGCATTTTCAAAACTAACGGATCTATAAATTTTCATATGAGTCATTTTTGAATTGCTCAAAAATATTTGTCTGTCCCTTAAAATGAGAAAAGCTTCAAGCTTATTAAAATATTCTTATTGTATTATCTTGGAAGAGTTTCTAATCCCTTTTTTAAAGGATTTAACTATTGATTTTTGAGTTCTCATAATTTTAAAAAAGCTTTATTTTCTTTCAAAAAGCATACTTTAATACTGATTTTTTAATAAATTAGGTATAAACTTAAATTTACCAAGTTGCGGAATTATTTCCTCAATGTTTATGATTTTTGCCCAATTTGGGGAAATTTTTATTTATTATTCAAATAATTATCTTATCTTAAATTAACAGAGTATAAGTCAATAAATTTACTTAAGACTTCACAAAGCAGGTTTTATCATTTAGTGCTTTATCGGCACAAGTCTTGTATTAATAATAAAATAACTTATTCATATAAAAGACAATATCATGAGTTCACTATTGTATTTTATCGCAATTATCCTTGTTATAGGATGGCTTATCGGAGTTTTTGCCTATAGCGCATCTGGTCTGATTCATGTTCTTTTGGTGTTAGCAGTAATTGCGGTACTCTTCAGATTGATTTCAGGAAGGGGTGTTTGAGGGGAAAATAATTTCTGTAATTGAACATCATGATTTATCATAATCAAAATTAACTCTGAAGAACAAATTGATGATAGCCTTCTGAAAGGTAAAAGTAGATTTAATTGGATGATAAAAATCTCTCCTAATTTATTCCAGTGAGTGAAATTAGCTTTTAGGTTGAACTAAAAACATCAAAAAGATCAAAACTGTAATTCACTAATGAATCTTAAAATTTTAATTTATAAAAAATGAAAAGGAATATATAAATCGAACCTTATGGATGAGTGGGCTGATTGCAGACGTAATCATTGGAGGAAATCTATATTGAAATCAAAAGCAATCGGCTTCTAATCAAAAAAATAAAAAGTATTATTCTTGATCTCAAAAAAACCGCATCTGATTTGAGGTCTCAGTCTCTTAAAGTAGGATTAGAACAATTGGGAGCTTCAAAAGCACGAGCTAGACTTACGGTAGAATCAGTAAGAAAAACGAGCTGACCACAAAATACTGATAGTAGAAGTCAATGACCTGGCCTATTATTCTTAAAATAAAATATTAAAATAAAATAAACAGAGGCACAAAGTGACCGAAGAAAACTTAATTCTAATAGTTGATGACTCGCCTGAAATTCGAGTTATTCTAGCAAGATTTTTAACAAAAAAGGGTTTTACAGTTCTTTCTGCCGGAACCCTTCAAGAGGGTATTACTATTTTTAGACAAAAGAGACCAGAGATTGTGTTTTTAGATGTGTATTTACCAGATGGAAATAGCTTAAAAGAACTGCGATCCTTCATAAATATTGCTGGCAAGAAAATTATTATTATGAGTGCTCTAGATAATCAGGAGGTCCGAAATGAAGCTATCAATAATGGGGCTTATGATTTTCTAAGTAAGCCATTTAATGTTTCTAAATTGAATGAGTTAGTCCATAAAATAGAGATATAAAAAATCAACTAAAATATGACTAAGATTCTAGTAATTGATGATAATATTGACGTTTGCCAGCTTTTAGAAAGGTTTTTAAAAAAGAATGGTTTTGACGTCACTACAACTATTTCCGGCAAAAATGGACTTGATCTGATTCGTAAGAACTTTTATGATTTGATCTTTTGCGATTTTAAGCTTCGAGATATGGAGGGTAGGGATATTCTTAGAAAAGTTCGAGAACATTCCCCTGATACCCAAGTTGCAATTATTACTGGATATGCGGATGTCAAAATAGCAGTTGAGGTTATTAAAAATGGAGCGTTTGATTATGTAACCAAACCCCTGTTTCCAGATGAAATTTTAAACTTAATCGAGCGGGCTTTAGCCAAAACAGCGCAGAAAAAAGAGGAGTCTTATTTGTCATCATCTACTTCGAAATCCAATTCTAAAGGACCAAAATTTAGTAATCCAACTTACCTTAAAGGAACTGGAAAAGAATCCAAACATCTTTATAAAGAAATTGATCTAGTAGCTCCAACGCAATTATCCGTAATTATATATGGTGAAAGTGGTGCAGGGAAAGAAAATATTGCAAGAACGATTCATGATCAAAGTGACCGATCAGGAAAGCCGTTTATTGCGATTGATTGTGGTGCTATGACCAAAGAGCTTGCCGGAAGCGAACTTTGGGGACATGAAAAAGGAGCTTTTACAGGTGCTTCTTCAGATAAGCCTGGCCAATTCGAATTGGCAAATGGCGGAACCATTTTTTTAGACGAGATTTCGAATCTTTCCTATGAAATTCAGATTGGTTTGCTCAGACTAGTGCAGGAGAGGAAATTGAGAAGAATTGGGGGAACCAAAGATCAATCTATTGATGTGAGAATTTTAGTTGCATCTAATGAGGATTTAAGGAAGTCCGTTCAAGCTGGGAAATTCAGGGAAGACCTTTATTTCAGGCTAAACGAATTTAGTATCACTGTACCACCTCTTCGTGAGCGGACGGGAGATATCGAAGCTTTTGCAGTTTTTTTTCTAGAACTTTCAAATAAAGAATTAGGGAGAAAGGTGTTTGGGTTTGACGAAGAAGTCATGGATGTTTTCCTGGAATACTATTGGCCGGGAAACCTTCGGGAAATGCGTAATGTAATTAGGCGCGCTACTTTATTGACGGATGGAAATCGAATGACACTTTCAGCTCTACCACCAGAATAAGTCTATGCTAAGAAGTTTGATTTTAATACTTCACCAGTTAATTCAAGCGAAGTACAACATAAAAGCATAACGATAAATTTAAAAGATGCAGCTGCAGAAGCCGAAGCTGAGCTGCTCCGGAATGTTCTAGAGGAAGTGAAATACAACAGAACAAAAGCGGCTCAAAAGTTAGGGATAGATAGGAAGACCTTATTTAATAAAATGAAGCAATACGAGATTTGATTTTCTGAAAAAATCATAGATGCTCAACAAAAAAAACGAAGCGATTGGCTCCGGTTTTTTTTGTTTCAAAAATAATAAGGTCCGAAAGTCAGAAGACTAACCGATTAGGAAAGTGCTTTTGTACAAAATTCTACGCATTTCTGGACTTCCTTTACTGCATCTGAATTGGTCGGCACTTCGTATTCCAACTCAATCGTAGCTGGGAATTTATACTTATTGGATTTCATCATTTTAAGCAGTTCAGGAATTGGAGTGTCTCCGGTTCCCCAAGCTACATTTCCTTTGCCATTAGCTGGAGTAGTACGATCCTTTGTATGCATGCTAAGAATCCTGCTATGTTGTTTTTCAATCAGAGGAATAAGATCGGTTTGTCCAGCAGCGATGTAGTGACCTGCATCGAGATTTAATCCGTTTTTAGGGCTTTGAGCCAAGGCCGTATCCCAAAAGTCAAAAGTCTCCTGCTCGTGTCCATGATAGCCTACAGCCATACCGTATTGTTCACCCATTTTCCCAAGCTTTAGTGTATGTGCATCATCCGATGGATGCTCTAAAGTGACATGTGAAGCACCAAGTGCTTTGGCAGCTTTCATCCCATAGGCGATCTCGGCATCCGTATTATTCTTTCCAAATGCATTAGGTTTAAAAGCATAAATACTCACCCCTGCATCTTTGTACATTTTTCGGAATTGCTCAAACTTTTTCATGTCCGCGGTTGATCTCCATGCCACCACTTCTTTCTGATAGGCATCACCTTGCACTCGAAGTTCCTCCAGCTCTTTCGTTTCATCTGCAGTTAGTTCCTCGCCTCGTCTAGCTTTTCCACCTAGTTGATACATCCTCATACGATTGACAGGAGAGCTTGGCATACCCGCAAAGGATTCTGCAGGATCTCCCATCAACTCGATTGCGCTCAGACCACTATTTTTTATGTACTGGAGCGTGGCCTCTGCACTTTGATCTGGCATAGACCGGAAGCTATAAGTGATGCAACCAATCTGAACTCCATTAATTAGGGAGTTTGGTTTGTTGAAATTTCTAATAATTGAGGGTGCTCCTTGAAGCCATGTAGGTGCAGTGACAAGGCCTGCCGCTCCAAGCGCTGATTTGATGAGGAAATCTCTTCTGGTTTTCATAGGTTTCTGGGTTTGATTATTTTAATTCTTTGACATACAAATTACCATTTTTCAATTGTTTTGCTTTTAAAATTAGATGGGCTATCCTATTAGGAGACAAACGGTAATGAGATGAATAACAAGGAATCAGATAATTTCCATAATTTATTTTCTTCACCTATGGCTCATATTCGGCAATACTGTAATTTTCTTCAACACATCATCAAGTATTCCTGATCTTTGGAACTTCAACAAACATTTAAGCAAAGAAAGTAATGAGATTTAATGAACTTGGATTGGCGATTGCCTTTTGTTTTGCTCTGGTGAGTACTGTAAATAGTCAAACTAGCACAGATCAATCGCTGCTTTGGGAAATTTCAGGAAATTGATTGAAAGAAAATTCTTACCTCTTTGGAACCATTCATATGATTTGTCCGAGTGACTTTTTGATGGACGATCGAATCAAAAATGCTTTTGAGGATGCAGATGAATTGATTATGGAACTAGATATGGATGATCCGGAAATGATGCAAAAGATGCAGCAGAGTTCCCTAAATCCTGAGATGAAAAATATAAAGTCCGCCTTTAGCGAATCTGATGCTAATGCCTTGAATGAGTTTCTAACCGCCAACTACGGCGCAGGATTAGATCAATTGGGTATTCTAAAGCCATTTATGCTGATGTCAATGATCACAGTAAAGCAACTTCCCTGTGAACAGATTGAGAGTTATGAGTTGTTCTTCACGAATCTGGCAAAAACTCAGAATAAGAATGTCGAAGGTCTTGAATCTGTCGAATTTCAAATGGGGCTTTTTGATGAGATTCCAGAAGAGATTCTGTTTGAAGAGATTTCAAAAATGGTCACGACAGATGAATCTATCAAAGAGTTTGAGCAAATGGTCAGCGCATACACTGCTGAAGATATCGATAAACTCTATCAAGTGATCGCAGAAAATGAGATGATGGGCAATTTCAATGAGCTAATGCTGGATAATCGAAATAGAAATTGGATTCCTGTTATGGAGAAAAATATGAAGGAAAATCAAGTCTTTTTCGCAGTAGGGTCTGGCCATTTGGGGGGAGAAAATGGAGTCATAAATCTTCTGAGAAATCAAGGCTACCAGGTAAAACCGATTCGATAACGCTTAAAGTCCACTCAAATCACCAGCAAAACTTTAAATTTCGGGAAATTATAGGAGTCTGATTCGAGTTTTAATCAATTTTAAAGAAGCTAATCAGACTATTTTACGCTTTTAATTATGTCTATTCCAATTTCAATTTTAAAACGGATTAAATCCGGAGTTTTTCTGTCTGAACTCAGTTTCCAGACTTCTAGAAGTGGAGGTCCGGGTGGGCAAAATGTAAATAAAGTAGAGACTAAAGTTCAGCTCAATTTTGATATTCCCGCTT
>CAWUWQ010000057.1:0-4100 GCA_963926065.1 uncultured Algoriphagus sp. | reverse complement strand
TGAAAGTTTAAACAGGTGCCGTTCTTATTTCACAGGCCAAGAATCAAGATCATAGAATCGAGGTTCTTGGCTTTTGTTTGTTGACGAAAAAAAAACTAACATGCAACTGACCCCTGAAAATAAATTAAGAAAACTCATCATTGTAGGTGACAGAGTCTTGATCCGTTTAAAAAAACCAAACGATAAAATGGGGTCAGGACTTTATCTTCCGCCTGGTGTCCAAGAAAAGGAAAAAGTACAGCAAGGCTATATCATTAAGGCTGGTCCAGGTTATCCTATTCCTATGGCAACCGAAGATCAGGAGCCTTGGATGGAAAATGAAGAAAAAGTCAAATACGTCCCACTTCAAGCAAAAGAGGGTGATTTAGCGATTTTCTTACTATCGGGAGCTCATGAGGTGATGTATGAAGGAGAAAAATATTACATCGTATCTCAACAAAGTATTCTGATGCTGGAGCGAGAGCAGGAATTATAAAAAAAAGGCTCGGAGATTTGTCCGAGTCTTTGTTTTTTCAATGCCACCATATTTTTCGCTTTCGCATGGACTTTGGCATCTCATAAAATGCTTTCGAATCCACTTGGTTAGTTTCGGATTCCTCCCAAACCTTTCTGTTTTTTGCCTGCAATCCCTTTGGGTTATTAAAGACTTTTCTAGTCCTGATGGCGACAGCAGAACTTTCCTTATTCCAGACTTTGAAGTTTTTTGCTTCCGGACCTTTAGTGAGAGTCGGACTAACTTCAAACACAAAACTTATCTTGGTGGAACTGGCCTTTCCCATTTTTGCATTTTTAGCAGCAGGGCCTTTTAAAATATCCTGAGGAAAAGAAGTCGAGGATACTAGAAAAGCTACCAGAATTAGAATTGATCTTTTCATGGAGGTATATTTGGGTTATACAAAAGTATACTGCAGAAAAGAAAAAATGTTCCTTTGGAACAGAATTTTTCAAATGATTTTTAAGAGTTTGTAAAATTTAATTTGTTTTAGAGATTCCTATTTCCTTAAAAATGGTTTCTAAACTAGCTATCTCAGGATCAAAAGTGAATTGATATCATGAGTTCTAGATTCAAAAATACCCGAGAAACTGGAATTAGATATTGAAATGAAAAAAACCGAGGTGAATATCACCTCGGCTTAAATTACAATAGACCCTATAAAATATTAGAATGCAAAAACTGCTGCCAGTAAGAATGACGCAAGAGATTTACTTGGATTTAGGTCTTTATTGACAAAAAACTCCTGCCCCATAGAATCCAATCGAAGCTCAGGAATCAGTGTTAGATTTTTAGAGATTTTGGCATTGCCAGAAAGCGTCATGGCAAATACATTTCCATCACCCTCACCATTTACGCCTACAACTCCTTCTAATCCACCATTGAAAACACTGAAATATTCTCCTCTCAGTCCGATCGCAAACTTTTCAGAAGTTGTAGCTTGAAGATATCCAGCAAAGCCATAAAACCCAGAACCATCTCCACCAAGGTCTTGAACATCTGATCCTGTAAAAATCTCACCAGAGGAGGTTGCATTATACGTAGTGTTTACACCAACGTATACTGCATCAGAAACATTAAAACCAGTAGTCAAATCCACTTGAAATGTCTTACCTGCAGAAGTCTGGCTACCTATTAGACTCCCATCATTAGTTAGTTGCCCATCCTGATCTCCATAAACAAAATTCAAAAAGGTACTTCCCGCATCGGTGGAATAACCAAGCTGAGCACCTAATGTATATGTGCCCGAGGCATTGAATTCAGTCATATCTGTTGGATTCATTACAGATGCCATCAGCGACCATTTATCTGACAAAGCAAAGTCTGCTTTCAAGCCAGTATGAGAAAATGGACCATACGAGAACATGTATGAAGTGGAGTAATTGAAATTACCTGTCGGAGAAATCACCTCGTAGCCTAGAAAAGTGTTGAAATTCCCGAAGGTTAAGGTAACCACGTCATTAACATTCCAATAGACATATAATTGATTGATTATCTGAGAGCTACCGGCAAGTCCGCCTGCATAAAGTGGAGATCCAAATACCGCATCCTCGCCTCTTGGACCGAAGACCAAATCAGCCACTGCCCCAACTTTCTTCCCTTCGTAGGTGGCAATAATATTGGCCATTCCTAAAGAAAAACCTGGCAAGTTGCCAAATGAAGAAGCTGGTGCTTGAGTAAACTCGCCTTTATTTGGCGCATTAAAATTAGATCTGAAATAGGCATCTACAGAACCTGAAAGTGTTAATTTGGAAGGTTCTTCCTCCTCGATAACCTCAACGATGAGGACCTCTTCTTGTGCAAGAATATTTTGTGAAAAGCCGAAAATGGCCAGAAATGAAAATAGAATAAATTTTTTCATGTTAATTTTGAATGTTAGTGAATGTTAGAGTTGACTGGCAGGACCCTATCCGGATGAAAGAGAGTGGTATTTTTTTCGCCGGAGGGGTTCTTTATTTTTAGGATTGACTATTCGTCATATACAATGGTATAACCCCTGATTCCATGCTCGTGAGAATCAAGCCCACTTTTCTCATGCGCTTCAGACACTCGAATTCCAATTGTCTTTTTCAGAACAAAAAAGATCAGGAAAGCAGAAGAGAAAGCCATAATTCCGCAGATCGCTACGCCTATCAATTGCGTAAGAAATGAGTGATCAGGATTTGTGGAGAAAATTCCAACTGCGAGGGTTCCCCAAATTCCACAGGTTAAATGCACAGAAACAGCACCCACCACATCATCTAGCTTAAACCTGTCTAGCAATACTGCAGAGTAAACAACTAATACTCCAGCCACTAAACCAATGATGATGGCCGAAGCCGGTGTAATAACATCCGCTCCAGCAGTGATCCCGACTAAGCCGGCCAAGATACCATTAAGCATCATTCCCAAATCAAGTCTCTTGAATACAATATTTCCAGCCAAGAAACCACCTAAACCACCTGCACAGGCACCAAGTGAAGTTGTAACTAGCACATAGGAAACTAATGCTGGATCCGCTGAAAGGACAGAACCTCCGTTGAAGCCAAACCAGCCTAACCAAAGCATAAATACTCCAATTACAGCTAATGGGACACTTGCGCCTGGCTTATCCACAGTTTTCCCGTCTACATATTTCCCGATTCGAGGCCCGACAAGAATAACTCCTGCTAGTGCTCCCCATCCGCCAACTGAGTGAACCAGCGTACTTCCAGCGAAATCATAGAAACCTATAGCATCAAGTGCACCGCCACCCCATTTCCAGCTACCGATTAGCGGATAGACTAAACCCACAAAAAACAAAGTGAAAATTAGGTAAGCTGATATTTTGACACGTTCAGCAATCGCGCCAGACACAATAGTGGCCGCTGTAGCCGCGAACATTCCTTGGAAAAGGAAATCCGTCCAATAGGTATAATGCCCATCAGCATAGCCTGCTGTCACATCAGCGTCAGCTGGAGAAAACCAAAACATCTTCCAACCTGACAAATCAAATCCAAACCATCCCGGAGTTTCAAATCCTGGATACATCAAGAAAAAGCCTACCATGGCATAGGTCATTATTCCTAAAATCGGAGTGATGGTGTTTTTAAAGAGGATGTTAACTGTGTTTTTGGCTTGGCCAAATCCGGTTTCCACTCCGGCAAATCCAAGGTGCATGATGAATACCAAAGCGGTAGATAGCATCATCCACACATTGTTGGTGGTAAATAGCCCTTGAGCAATTTCTGCAGATAAATCTGCTGTAGCGCCTATATCTTGAGCTACTAGGGGTACAAAATACTTCATAGGTTTTAAGTTAAAATTTGAACGTTTTCCAGAATTTATTATAGGTTTGATAGTAATAAATCGATTCAAATGTAATTATATTTTTGATAAAAAAACAAATCACTTTTTAAAGAATTAACATTTTTTTTAGCAATTTGATGATATAATTAAACCATTATTTCCTAATTCTTCATTCTTTTTGTAATTATTGGATCTTTTTTAACCTACTGTTAAAGAAAAATAAAATTCTGTTTTCTTCTATAATATTCTTTGAAATCGATTTCGAGAATTCAGATAGAGTGACTTTTATAAGTCAAATCATTTTTTAAAAAATTTTATTTTGAAAAGACTGTTTTCTCAA
>CAWUWQ010000056.1:0-2659 GCA_963926065.1 uncultured Algoriphagus sp. | reverse complement strand
CCACATCCTATTTGTCCAATATTGATCTTATTGCTAGGGGCATTTTTGCCAAAAACAGATGCAGGCACAATCGTAGGAAATCCGATGGCCGCACTAGCAAGCGCCGTATTTTTGATAAAATTTCTTCTTTTCATGGTTTTTTGGGTTTCTGTTATTTAACAAATGCCTTCCAATAGGCCTCGGCTTCTGCAGCGCTAAGCATTCCATCGTAGACAATCATTCGATATTTTAAGGTGTAATTTTCATCTTTTAGAAGCGCCCAAGATTCATGACGAATAGGGCAAAACTCAATAAATACATTTCCTTTTCCTTCGTATTGGCCAACAGGCCAGACACGAAGTGGTTCGGGATGAACTTTGTTTGTGTTGTGGCTCAAAAAGAGAATCCCACTTTTTCCTTCCTTAGCTTTCGAAGCTCCTTGAACGATGATCCATTTTGCTTCGGTACCATCTGCAGTTTTCCGATCATGTCCCTCTGAGGTGAGTATCGTACTATTGTCATCTCCCCAAACTTCTGTCGCTCGAAAACCGATCCCTCCGCCATAGCGGTAATCATCCAAAAGAATTCCTCCTTCCAATGGAGTTTGAATAGTAGTGGTATAGTCGACACTGTATCGTCCTTTATCCCCAGGCTTAACTTTGATACGAAGGTCTTCTTTGATCGCTAATCGCTCACTTTCAGGAGCTGTGAGATCGAGATGATTCTGCCGAACATTTAGCTCCGCAGCCCCTCCAGCCTCTTTCATCGAGAGAATCTCTCCGAAGTCCACTCTTCCCTTTCCATCTGCCAAATTCCAGAAATCAACTTCTCGACCTCCTATTGTTGCTCGAGTCCAAGGACCCCATATTCCGTAGTGATGATAATGATCCGAAGGCTGAATCCGACTGAGGACTTGGCCTGAGGGTGAGGTGATGGGATGAATGAATCCTGATTTTTCGTAGTCTTTTTTGACACCATCTGGGACTTTTGCGATAGCGGTCTGGTAAGTCAAGACTACTTGATCGCCTAGCTTGAAGTCAACTCCATTCTCATTTTGGGATAAACTGACTGATTGCGCGAACGATTCCGTAGAAATTAGAAGCAAAAATACGCTTAGTGCTAAATATGTTTTGGTAAACATGGAAAATTCAGGTTATTGGGTGTATTCTTTAAAGATATTGAAAATCTAAAAAGATCACCGACCATTCAACAATCAAACCCTATGAAGACAATCATTATCTACGCAATCGTTTTCTTTTCTTTTTCTGGAATGGCCTTTGGCCAAGGCTTGGATGAAGTCACATTAAATGAAGACTGGAAAGGAAAAATCAGGGCCTTGGCCCCAGAAGAAACCTCTTTTGAATTTCAAAAAAAGAAAAAAATCCTAGTCTTTTCACTCCATACGGGGTTCAATCACTGGGTGATTCCACATACTGAGGAAATGCTCAAAATAATTTCTGAGAAAGCTGAAGTTTTTGAGGTAACCGGAAGTAAGGACATCGCCTGGTTTGAAGCAGAAAATCTAGCTCAGTTCGATGCTGTGGTTTTGAATAACACTTGTTCTAAAGGGGATCATCGCAACTTGTTTTGGGATAAGCTTCGAGAAACCTCAGATGCAGATTCTGCAACCTTGATGGCAAAAGCTTTAGAGTTGGAAGGAAACATCAGTTCCTATGTCAAAAATGGCGGCGGGCTACTTTTGATCCATGGTGCAATTACCACTCAAAATAACTCTGCAGAATTCAGTCGATTAGTTGGGGGGAGTTTTGACTACCATCCCAAACAGCAAAAATTTCAGGTCCGCTTAGCTGATTCATCTCATCCCCTAGTTCAGGCATTTCCGGTAGAAGGTTTCAGTCATGTAGACGAACCCTATTTCTATAAAAATGCCTACGCAAATCTTGATTTCACGCCTTTACTTTATTTCAACAATGCCGAAATCGAAGGTCAAAGAAAAGGTAAAGAGTTGAAAGAGGGAAAGACTTACGTTTCTTGGATCAGATCTGAGGAGAAAGGTAGAGTGATGTATATCTCTCCTTCACACAATGCACAGAGTTTTGACAACCCCCAATTACTCAGATTCTACTTGGATGGTCTCCAATATGTAGCTGGAGACATGCCTTTGAAATAGATTTATTATTCAAGCTTTCGAGTGTAAATCAGTTCGCGCATTAATTTTCGCTCTCGATCAACCATGGTGGATTTGTAATTGGAAAATTCATTTTCAAGCTCCTCCAAACGAGTTTGAGACTCCTTTACTTTTTTCAAATTTCTATAATAAATGAATATAAGAATCGAGCAGGTTATCAAGAATAAATCGATCAGGACAAAATAAAGTGGATCAAAGCCTCCCTCTTCTTGGTTTTGGACAGGGCTTATCCGCCTAGAACCGATATTTTCTACCAAAGTAATTGGAGTTTTTTGAATCGAATCTACTTTAAACTTACTTGTTCGATTGACTTCAGCTTCTAGGAAATTGAATTGAGCCTGAATTTGATTTTTAAGTATTTCTAATTCCGATGATTTTATCAACAAAAAGCCTCTGAATTTAAAGCTGGTCTAAACAAAGTATCCATTTACAGTAGTATACTCCTGGGCGTGGTATTCTCGGGATCTAATTGGTTGGCAAATACTTGTGGATGGATCATGCTATAGCATAAAGCCAAATAGACAAACCAAA
>CAWUWQ010000055.1:0-4723 GCA_963926065.1 uncultured Algoriphagus sp. | reverse complement strand
CTACCATCGTTGTCTATCAATAAGCTGAAGACCTTTTCAGGGTTTTTGGAAAGTGGTAAATAATACGAAGAACCAGACTTGGCGATAAGCAATCCGAGCTTTGTGAATTTTGCTTCATCGAATTTACCAATCGAAGTGATTCTATTTTTCCCTCTCTCATAAACCCAGTATTCTTTCCCTTTTCTAGCAAGCAAATAGTTGAAGTAGGTGGAGATCTCATCATAGGCCAGTGGTAATACCTTTTGCCCATATTCATGGTAAGCTCCTATGCCGTCAGGCCCTTTCATTAAAATCCAAGGGGCCAAATACTGATAAACTGCTTCCCCGTCAAGCTTGAGGGAAGGGCTGAGATCTTGAGCCAGTAAAAAAAGGTCTCCATTAATTGTCCCTATTCTAACTGACTCTCCCAAAATATCTACCTGATCATAAATCAACCTCGATTGAAGTGCGAATTTTGAATTATATACTTCCCAAGTTTGAGCCTGGGCAAATGAGTAAAAACAAGGGAAAATTAAAAGGAACAAGTAATTTTTGATGCTTCTTTTCATTGAGGGAATTTTAAAATACGCCTAAAGATAAAATGACCAAAGAATAATATAATCCTTTGGTCATTTTTAATGTGGTGTGCTATATTAATGATCAGACTTTACTTTATCTAAGTTGAATAAATCAGATATAAACCCAATCATTTCTTCTGCTTGATCACGCTGACAGGCAGCTCTGAGTTGCACGACTGGTACTTTTAAGATTTTCTGCATCATGCTTTTGGTGATTTTATCAATTACCGCAAATTCGGTGGAATCAGAATTTTTCAGAAATCTTGCCATTTCTTCTTTTCGAATCTGCTCTAGCGTAGACTTCAATTTGTTTATAGTCGGGGAGACTAGCATTTCTTTTTTCCAATTGTAAAAATCCTCAATACTCTCAGCAATAATAGCCTCCACTATCGGAACGGCGGCAAGTCTCTTCTCCAAGGTGGCCGATGCCTTACTCTTAATATTATCTACGTTGTATAAAATCACGCCCGGTACATCTTCAACGCTAGTTTCGACGCTTCTTGGCACCGAAAGGTCCACAAAAAGCTTGTAGCTTTTAATGTCAAATTCATTAACAATGGCTTTCGTGATAAACGGTTCTGACTTTTGAATAGAGCAAACGATCACATCTGCTTCTTTCATGGCTTCTAAGCAATTCTCGAATGGAACGACTTCAAATCCCAATTCGGAGGCGATTTGATCTGCTTTGGCAAGCGTACGATTTGTGATTTTAACCTTCGCATCAGGAAGGTGAACCATATTCTTGGCCACATCTTCTCCGATTTCTCCTACTCCGATCAACAAAATCCGGGGCTGAAAAGTGTTTGAAGTAAGGCTCTCGATTAATTCAATCGTTGCATAGGACAAAGACGCAGCCCCATCTCTAAAAGCAGTCTCTTGAACCACACGTTTATTGGTGAAGAAAATGGCATGCATCAATCGGTGAAGAAAAGGTCCTGCCATATTCAAATCAGCCGATGCTTGGTAAGCCCGCTTTACTTGGCTCGAAATCTGAATGTCCCCAACTACCTGAGCTTCTAGGCCCATAGAAACTCTAAATAAATGAGTGATCGCTGGTCGATCTAAATTGAAGACCTCAAAATATTCGAGATAATTAATGATTTCTGGAAGTCCTTTTTCCAACCCTATGAGCTTGATTATCTCCTTGCTCAAATCTAACTCATGGCTATAATAAACTTCTGTTCGATTGCAAGTGGAAAGGATCATGGCATCACCCAAACTGAAAAAATCCTTCAGCTTCAATAGGATAGCGTGAATCGCCTGTTCGTCCAGGGAGAGGATCTCTCTGATTTTAACAGGTGCATTCTTATGAGAAATACTTAATGATCTAAACTTAATCTGCATTATACCTCAAGTGGATTTCCAAATTTAACAGACAATGACTTGGGAAGGGTTCAAATCACGCAGACATTTATCAATTTGGAATCGCTCTAAATAAATTATTTTAATTAATGCAAATATCGGGACTATTGAAATACAAAGCCAATATTCTTAACTTATCCGTTATTGAAAAAAACTATCAGACATTTTTTATGAGAAAGAGATTTTTTTATTGGCTTAAAACAAGCCTTGGCTTCTCTAACAAGGAATCGAGAGGTTTTTTATTACTAACTCCTTTACTTTTGCTGGTGGCAGTATCTCCATATTTTATTGAATCTTTCCGAAAAGTTAGTAGAGATGATTTTCTTAAAAATTATCAATCCCAACTCGATAGTCTCGAATCGCTTGATATCATCTTACAGTCTTCTCCAAATCCACTTTTCAATCTGGCAGATACCGTATCCAAAACCGCTTTATCTAAAAAGACAGAGAATCTTGTAAAAATGGATTTTGTGGATGCAGACTCGGTAGTACTGCAGATTGTACCAGGAATTGGTATTGGGCTAGGGGGTAGAATAATTAAATATCGGGAGCGACTTGGTGGTTTTTATTCTGTAAATCAACTCTCAGAAATCTATGGGCTTAAACCTGAGACTATTCAGGAGATTTGGAATTACTTTGATTTCACGCCCACGATCACCAAGAGAATTTTAATTAATAGTGCCGAGATCGAAGAGGTCTCTGCACATCCATACATTTCCTATAGCGAGGCTAAAGTATTGATTGCTTATAGAAAACAGCACGGAAGCTATTTCTCAATTACTGATTTAAAGAAAATTAAAATTTTTAAGCCAGAATGGATTGATAAAATCGAACCCTATTTAAGCTTCGATTGACCGTTTTTCATCATCTTTGGGTATGGATTCTAATGAAGAACTAATCCCATTACCTTCCTTGAACCTTCCTTCTTTTGATCCGAATTTGATAAAAAAAGAGGGTAAACTTTGGATTGTAGATTCAATTCGTAAAAAGAGCCTCATTCTCACGCCTGAGGAATGGGTAAGGCAGCATTGGATTAATTTTTTGATCAATCATCTGAAATACCCAAGAGGCTTAATTGCATTGGAAAAAGGAATGAAGTATAACCAGCTTCAGAAACGAACGGACTTGGTGACATTGGATAGGGTAGGAAAACCTTATCTACTTATCGAATGCAAAGCTCCAGAGGTAAGGATTTCTCAAAAGACAATGGAACAAGCAAGTGTCTATCATCAAGAGATCAAGAGCGAGTTTTTAATTTTGAGTAATGGCCTAGAGCATATTTTCCTTTGGTACAAATCTGAAGAAAATCGATTTGTTCAAATAAAAAATTGTCCTTCTGCCCCAATTTGATATCTATTTTAATGATTTTCATCAGTGTTTTGTTTATTTTAGGAAATAGTTAAAACTCTAGTAAATAGTTAAAACTCTATTGTATCATGGGAAATAAGATCGCCAATATGCCATGCGAATTATGCTCAAGTCGAAAGCATACTATGCTTTCTGAGCTTTCAGAGATTCATATCTGCAATATTTCTGAAAATAAAAACTTGATTTCACACAAGAAAGGCCAGATACTGTATTATGAAGGCACAAAGCCGCTAGGGATTTTCTGTATTAATTCAGGAGTGGTGAAAGTCTATAAAATTGCGTCTAACGGGAAAGAACAAATCATTCACTTAGCTAAAGAAGGTGATTTCTTGGGTTATTCTGCATTGTTAGGTGAAGAAAATTATACTAATTCCGCAATGATCGTGGAAGATGCCAAAATCTGTTTTATTCCGAAAGAGGCATTTTTATCTACCTTGTTCAGTAATACGCCATTTTTCAAACGGATCACCAAGGAACTTAGTCATGAGATAGGAATGATGGAGTCTAAGCTCACAGATGCCAATCAAAAGAGTATTCGAGAGCGACTTGCCTACGTTTTGCTTCAGTTAGGGACTTCCTTTGGAGTAGAAGGAGCAGGAAACGTACGAATCGACCTGATCCTAAGTCGAGAAGAAATAGCAGGAATGGTTGGAACCGCTACTGAGTCAGTAATTCGGCTGCTTTCAGAATTCAAAAGGGATGATTTGATTGATCTTCAAGGTAAAAAAATCATTATTAAGGATAGAAGAGGATTATCTAGGTTATCAGATTTCTATGCCTGATCCGAACTGCATTTCTTTGGAATGAGTTGTCGTATTATGAGATCGAGCTTTATTCTGTATTTTCGGATTTTTTTGATAGTAGCTGTTAGCTGCGTTTTGCCTATTCAGTCTAATGCTCAATCTTTTGCTTACAAAACTCTGCTAAGCACGCTTTATGATTCCGATTTCCCGACTGTTCGGTCAGCAGAACTTTCTGATTTATCCAATTTCCAAATTTTAGACACGCGAGAAAAAGAAGAGTTCGAAGTCAGTCACCTAAACGGGGCGAAATGGGTTGGATTTGATACATTCAAATTAGAAGCGGTGTCTGATTTGGATAAAAATAAACCTGTATTGGTTTACTGTACCGTTGGAGCTAGATCTCAAGATATTGGCAAAAAACTGACTGCAGCTGGCTTTACTAAAGTATATAATCTTTATGGGGGGATCATACAATGGTCCAATGAGTCAATGCCGCTTTTCCAAAATGGTAAGCCAACCATTCAAGTTCACACCTATTCAAGAACTTGGGGCATTTGGCTCGAAAAGGGCGAAAAAGTTTATTAGTTTACTGGTTTCTGTCCGCTTCCCGAATAAAAGGGAATCCAATTCATCCTAATTTCACCTTGCTGCGTAAATCAGATCAAACTATCCATCTTATGAAATATCTTAGTC
>CAWUWQ010000054.1:0-3493 GCA_963926065.1 uncultured Algoriphagus sp. | reverse complement strand
GAAAACAGGAGCGGAAACGTCCCCTCCATAAGCACCAAACCCATTTGGACTATCGATCACGATGATCATTGAATACTTTGGACGATCAGCAGGAAAGTAGCCCGCAAAACTGGTATAGTATTTCTTGGTGTATGCGCCATTAACCAGCTTTTGAGCTGTTCCTGTTTTACCTGCAATTTTATAATCAGCGTTGGAAATATTTTTAGCTGTTCCATTACTCACCACGCCTTCTAATAATTCTTGAAGTTGCTTAATGGTCTTTTCTGAGGCGATTTGATTGCGAATCACCTCGGGCTGATAGCTTTCCTGAATTTGGTTGCCTTTGGAAATACCTTTGATGATATAAGGCTTTACCATTTTTCCATTATTCGCTACAGCATTATATAAAGCAAGGGTATGAAGCGGATTCAATTTGGACTCGTAGCCAATCGAAATCCAGGGTAAGGAGGTTCCATACCAAGTTTTCGTTCCGGGCTTTTTGAAAAAGGGCTTTCCTTCACCGACAAGCTGAAAATCAAATGGCTCACTCAATCCCGCCTTTTCAATGTAGGCCATGAATTTGGAAGGACTGGAGCCAAAGTGCCGATCGACCAGTTTTGATATCGCCACATTGGAAGACTTTTCAAATGCTTCACGAACGGTGATTGTACCATATCCGCCATTTTTAGCATCCCGCATTGCTCTGTTATAGAACATGTGGACGCCGTTCCCTGTCTCTACCTTGTCATTGAGGCTGATATTATTTTCCTCCAGCAAAGCAAGCATGGAAAGTAATTTGAACGTCGAGCCTGGCTCTGTATTTCCTTGATCCCCAATAGCAAAATTGTAATTCTCTCCGTAGCCATTTCCGCTTTTATTGCGCTGAAGATTAGAGATTGCCTTAATCTGGCCTGTCTTTACTTCCATCACGATGACCGAGCCGAACTCAGCCTCACGATCAATCAGCTGCCGAAGCAAAGCGGTCTCTGCTACATCTTGAATATTTATATCTAAAGTGGTATAGACATCGTAACCGTTTTCAGGCTTAACATCTTCTGCATCAAAAACTGGCTTCCAACTCCCCCCAGCTAATCGCTGAAAAAGTGCTTTCCCATCTTTCCCTTTGAGCTGAGAATTATAGCTATACTCTATCCCTGCACCGTAATCATCTTCATTAATGAATCCAACAGTACGGCTAGCCAATGACTTAAAAGGCTGATACCGCTTTTCCACTTTTTCGAAAATTACTCCTCCACCCAATCTGCCTGCTCTAAAAATTGGCCAATTGGACATTTCCTGCATGCCTTGATATCCGATTTGTTTTCTATTCACAACCAAATAGCGCTTGTTGTCCAGGCGAGCATCATTAATCATTCGCTTATAAGAGGATGCCGATTTATCCTTGTAAAAAGCTGAAAGCTTTTTCGAGAGAGAATCTAACCCTGCATTATAGAGATTTCCTTTTGAGATAGTTGGATCAATTGCTACTCGATAAAAAGGTAGACTTGTAGCCAAAAGACTTCCGTCTCCTGCGTAAATGTTACCACGAGTTGCAGGAACTTCTCGATATTGAAAGTTAATCGTCTCCGCTTTTTTACGCCATTGATCTCCCTCCTTAAACTGCAACTTCCCGATTTGATATGGGATGGCTGCAGCCGCAAGAGCGATTAGGATGAAAACCACCCGTACTCTGATCAATATGGATTGCTTGATATTCACTTGCGTACTTCTATTTTAATCGGAGGCTGATTCAATTCTTCTAATCCTTGCGCAGCTACACGCTTTGCCACTTCTGACTGCATGCTGCTGAGCATATATTCTGCCTCCAGCGTGGTCACATCCGCGCGAAGGTCTTCTACTTCCTGTTGTGCTTTCTCGATTTTCCGGACCATATTCTCTGCCCGGTGATTTCCCCAGATATAGATCAGCGCTAGTAGCGTGATAAACCCAATTGGTGGAACCAATTGAACTGGTACTCCTTCACCCAGAATTCCAGTCACATCAAGCTTCTCCTCGATCCAAGTGAAAATCGATTTCCGACTTCCTGTATTCGAAGTGTTTCCTGACTTTAGTTTCTTTCTGAATGTATTTTCACTCATTTCTCAGTTCGTTTAGCTATTCTGAGTTTCGCACTTCTTGCTCTTGGGTTCTTTTCTACTTCTGCTTCATCGGCAATCAACGCTCCTCGCGTCAATGGCTCCAAAGGCCGAATAAGATTTCCGTAGAAATCTTTTTCCACCTCACCGTGAAACTTCCCTTTAATCATCAGATTCTTGACCAATCGATCTTCTAGGCTATGATAGCTCATCACTACCAATCTTCCTCCCGGCTTCAACACCTCCAAGGAATTCATCAATAGCGCTTCCAAGGCATCAATCTCATCGTTTACTTCGATGCGTAATGCTTGAAAGACCTGGGCGTAGTATTTAAAATCTTTCCCCTTAGGGGCGTATCTTTTTAGAAAAGCAGTGAAATCTTCTGTCGTTTCAAAAGGCTTTGCCGTCCGCTCTGATACAATTGCATTAGCTAAAGTCTTCGCATTCTTGATCTCACCGTAGATTCCTAAGATTTTATGAAGCTTAGCTGCTTCGTAGGTATTCAATACTTCTTTTGCAGAAACTGAAGCATCCTGGTCCATCCGCATATCTAGGTCACCCTTGAATCGTGTGGAAAATCCTCTGGTAGGCACATCTATCTGGTGGGAAGAAATCCCCAGATCTGCCAATATCCCATCCACCTTAGTTACGCCGTAAAAGCGGAGGTATTTCTTCAAATCTCGGAAGTTGGCTGCTACAAACGTGAAGTTGTCGCTCGCCGGAATATTCGCTTCTGCATCCTGATCCTGATCGAATCCATACAAATGGCCCTTGTCCAAATGCTTCAGAATCTCTCTTGAATGTCCACCACCACCAAAGGTCACATCGACATAGACCCCGTTAGGATCTATAGCCAATCCTTCAGTGCATTGGTTGAGCATCACTGGAATATGATAAGTAGACTCTGTCATGGCTTTTAAGAAAGATGTTTTTCCATCTGTTGTGACAGGATCTCGTCCTCATTGATGACGGATCCTTCTAGACGCTCTGCACTCCAAAGCTCGATTTTACTCCCCAAGCCGATTACCACTACATCTTTTTCAAGACCTGCATACTCTTGGAATGCTTTCGGAATCAGGAATCTTCCCGAACTATCCAGATCTACCTCGGCGATTCGAATGAAGAAAGAACGTTTCAATCTTCTTGTCTCCTCAGTATGATCAGAAAGTGCATTTACCTGATTTTCCAACTTTCGGAATTCCACCATAGGATACATTTTCAGGCATCCATCCGCAGCCTTCTGAATTATAAGCGTCACACCATTAGACTCTGGTATTGCCGCCTTGATTTTGGCTGGCAAAACCAGACGTCCTTTCGGGTCTAGCTTACAATCATATTGACCATTAAACATTTGCTATGGATAGTTTTTCTGTTGAAGAGGAGGTATAGACAAAAGTAACAAAATGAAATTCACATTC
>CAWUWQ010000053.1:0-9743 GCA_963926065.1 uncultured Algoriphagus sp. | reverse complement strand
TAATCCGTCCAGGAGCAGCAAGTCCATATTTACTATCTGCCCCAGGCTTTGTTCCTAATAAGGTTGCACCTGCATTGGTCAATATTTCTTCGAAAGTATTCTGCATGTGCTTCGCCTGAAGGATTTCCTGATCAGTCCAGTTGTAATGAAATCGCAAAACAGGAATTCCGAATTTATCGACCACATTCGGGTCGATTTCGCAGTAATTATCATATCGAGGAATACTTTCGCCTCTACCGGACATACCCAGTGTGGATCCATAAAGTGCGCGAACGTCTTTTTTCAGGCCTTCGCCATAGCCCCCATTCGGGCTTGGTTTGCCAAATTCATCGATCACATACTTTCGCATCGTGTCCATTCCCATTCCTGATCCATAAGATGGTTGGCCCATTCCGCCCCAGTATTCGATATGATAGCCACGAGCAAAGTCTAGTTTCTTGTTGTCTAGCCACCAAGGAGTGTACATGTGTAGGCCACCAACGCCATCTTCATTGTAACGATCTCGGTTGATTAGGTTGGGCATGATTCCCTGTCTGCTAGCTCCAGTAGAGTCATGGAGGTAACGTCCGAGTGTCCCCGAACTAGCACCGATGCCGTCAGGAAAAGCTTTGGATTTTGAGTTCATCAAGATTCTTGAAGATTCACAAGCTGAGGCACCAAGTACTACGACTCTGGATTTTAGCTTGTATTCTTTCATGTCTTCTTTATTCACAAAAGAAACTCCGGTAGCTTTTCCACTTTCGTCTGCGGTAACTTTCCGCACCATGCTATTGGTATAGAGATCTACTTTACCTTTTTTCATTGCAGGATGCAAAAGGCAAGTTCCTGCCGAAAAATCGGCATACGCCTGACAAGCTCGATTACATTGTGCGCAAAAAAAGCAAACACCTCGCTCGTTATTGATCGGACGAGTCAGCATCGATAATCGAGAAGGAATCATTGGAATAGCTGACTTATCAGCTCCCTTTTTGATAAAAAGTTCGTGAAGTCTTGGTTTTGGTGGCGGAAGGAAAAAACCATCCGGTTCGTTATATATACCCTCTTTGGAGCCAAAAACGCCAATAAGTTTGTCTACTTTATCGTAATAGGGCTTGACGTCCTCGTAGCCGATTGGCCAACTTTCCCCCAAGCCGTCCATGCCACCTCTCTTGAAATCATTTGGACCAAATCGAAGGGAGATTCTTCCCCAGTGGTTAGTTCGGCCACCGACCATTCTGGATCTAAACCAGTCGAATTCGGTTCCGTTTTTTCGGGTATAAGGTTCTCCCTCGATATCCCAGCCTCCTATTGCAGCATCAAAATCTCCAAAAGGGCGAATTCGAGTGCCTGCTCCTCTACGGATGGATTCCCAAGGCGGCCTCAACTGGGTCCTATCCTCTTCTTTGGCGGGATCAAAGTCACCACCAGCTTCTATAACTGCCACGGTGAGCCCAGCTTCTGATAGTATTTTGGATGCCATGCCACCTCCAGCACCTGAGCCTACAATGATCACATCATAAGCCTCTCCCGAATCTTTTATTTGAAAGCTCATTAGATAAATTTTTTTAACAACTTTTTAATATAGTGTAAAAAAATCGATCAAGAAAATAGAAGGGATGAACTGAGAAATGGAAACGTTAAGTGGTAAAAAAGACTCTTTGTGGGTTGGAAAATTAATTTCTATTTTAGTTGGCTTAGGATATATGGCCAAATGGTTTCCAAAACGATTTTGTGGCCCTGTTCTGTTGGATGGATCCCGTCAGGAAGATTCAGTTCAGGAATGCCACCCACATTTTCTAAAAGGAAAGGGATCAGTGTCACATTTTTTTCTTTTGCGACAGCTGGATAGATTTCTTTGAATTCGTTCGAATATTCTTGTCCCATATTTGGAGGAATCTGCATACCTGCTAAAATGATTTTAGTCTCTGGGAATTTGGCTCTCACTTTATCAACCATCGCCAAAAGATTACTTTTGGTTTCAGTTAAAGCGATTCCTCTCAATCCATCATTTCCACCTAATTCTAAAACGAAAATATCAGGCTTATCTTCCAAAAACCAATCCAACCGACTCAGCCCGCCTGCAGTAGTCTCACCGGAAAGCCCTCCATTGATCACCTTATAGTCAAGCCCCAGACTGTCAATTCTTAGTTGCGTCAAACCAGCAAAAGCATCTTCCTGATCAATGCCATAGCCTGCTGTGAGACTGTTTCCGAAAAAAAGAATGATTTTTTGATCAGCCTGTACAGTTGAAGAATCAGTTATTTCGACCTGATTCTTAGCCAATTCCTTTTTTTCAGAATTGCAGGAAATCAAACAAAGGGAGGTGATGGATAAAAGAAGGATTAGGTTTTTAGAAGAAATCATATTGGTTGTACTTTAGAAATAAGTAATGCAAATATTGGGAAAAAGTTCAAGCCATCCTGTTTTTATGCTTCTTGAAGAGCCCTCAAATTGCAAATCAAAAAACAAATATTCCTGTCACTCCTCTAATTTCCTATTTAACATTCCTTTGAATTGCTGTTATTTATGAAGCAACTGTTCATTTTCGATCAATTAACAAAGGTCTACTCTACACGTTTCTATTAGGATGTGTTAATACTTATAAAAATCAATGATTATACTTTCTATAAAAAATCTGAGTAAAACCTACCAGAGTGGTAGTCGAAAACTGACCGTTTTGGACGAGGTTAATTTTGATATTGAAGCAGGGGAAACTTTGGCGATTGTTGGGCCTTCCGGTTCTGGAAAGACTACCCTGCTGGGGCTTGCCGCAGGATTGGATTCTGGCTCTACGGGTTCGGTGAATCTTAACGGAAATGCCTTGGAAACCCTCTCAGAGGATCAGCGGGCAGCGGTAAGAAATCAAAATGTCGGATTTATTTTTCAAAATTTCCAACTACTCCCGACGCTCACAGCTCTGGAAAATGTGATGGTGCCACTGGAACTTAAAAGGCGTAAAGATGCCCGGCAAAAAGCACAAGAATTATTAAATAAAGTTGGTTTGGGAGATCGAGCCACACATTATCCTACGCAACTTTCTGGCGGGGAGCAGCAACGAGTTTCGATCGCAAGAGCTTTTGCCAATGAGCCAAAAATACTTTTCGCAGATGAGCCTACAGGAAATTTGGATACCGAGACTGGCGAAATGATCGAGAAATTGATTTTTGATTTGAACAAAGAAGAAGGGACTACCCTCGTTTTAGTCACGCATGACTTGGAGCTGGCCGCTAAAACGCAGCGAATCATTCATATCAAAGGCGGTAAAATACAGGAGGACGCTCATGCCTGATTTTGGATGGATAATTAAGATGGCTTTTCGGGATTTCCGAAAAAACATTTCCCGTTTAATGCTTTTTGTTTCCTCGATTGTAGTAGGAATAGCCGCTTTGGTAGCGATCAGTTCCTTTGGTGAAAATCTCACCGCTGACATAGATAACCAAGCGCAAGAGCTTCTTGGGGCAGATTTGGTGTTGGAGAACAGTAAGCCAGTTGGAGATCAACCTTTGGATAGTTTGGCTATCGACATAGCTTCGGAAGTCAATTTTGCTTCCATGGTAGCCTTTCCAAAAACGGGTGCTAGTCGATTGACTCAAGTACGAGCTTTAGAAGGCGCGTTCCCTTTTTACGGTTTTTTTGAGACTATTCCAGCTTCTGGGGATGCTGATTTTCGGGCTGGAGGAAAAAAAGCATTGGTAGAAAAAACCCTCATGGCGCAATTTAATGCACAAGTCGGTGATGTGATCAAGGTCGGAGAAGTAGAGTTTGTAATCGCGGGTGAGCTTCAAAAAGTACCAGGTCAAACTGGAATCACAGCTACTGTGGCACCTGCTGTGTACATTCCCCAGGCTTATCTGGAAGAAACCGGCTTGGTACAGTATGGCTCTCGAGTGAAATACAACCGCTATTTTCTTTTTGCGGACCAAACTGACGTGGAGGCACTGATCAAACCATTTGAGGACAACTGGGAGATCGAGCGGATCGATGCCGATACGGTGGAAGACCGAAAGCGATCTACAGGTCGTTCCTTTGCCAATCTTTCAAATTTCTTGAGTTTGGTTGCCTTTATCGCCTTACTCTTAGGATGCGTAGGGGTGGCGAGTGCAGTAAATGTATTTGTAAAAGAAAAGCTGGCATCTGTGGCAGTGCTTCGATGTCTGGGAGTTTCTTCCAAGGGCGTACTCTTGATTTATCTGACTGAAATAGTAATCATGGGCTTGGCAGGAGCAATTTTGGGCTCGTTTCTCGGGACTTTATTACAATTCGTATTACCCGCGGTGTTTTCAGATTTTCTTCCTGTAGAGGTGTCCTTTGGTATTTCATGGTTATCAGTTGGTTTCGGGATTATCACTGGTCTTTTTGTCTCAGTGTTATTTGCACTTTTACCATTACTCAAAGTACGGAATGTATCTCCCATGGCCACGCTTCGGCCGGAGACTGCAGATTCTACAATTCTTAAGGATCCCTTGCGCTGGGCTGTAATCGTAGGTATTTTGGCCTTTATCTGGGGATTTAGCTATTACCTTCTCACCGATGTAAAGCTTGCTTTTGGCTTTACCGGCTTTGTGGTATTTGCTTTTGGAATTCTTTGGGGCGTTGCACAATTGATTATTTGGGCTGTTCGAAAGTTTTTGCCGATTTCTTTTACGTATACCTTAAGACAATCTTTGGCCAATTTGTATCGTCCAAATAACCAGACGGTTTCGCTTATAGCTACCATTGGACTAGGGACGGCGATGATATCAACGCTTTACTTTCTTCAAAATCAATTGCTTCAGGAGGCTCGCTTTGCCGATAAAGAGGATCAGCCTAATATGCTGATGTTTGATATCCAAACTGCTCAATTGGAAGATGTGAAAGCGACTATTAAAGCTCAAGATCTTCCAATTATGCAAGAGGTAGCAATTGTCACGATGCTACTTGATGAAATTAATGGGATTGATAAAAAGGAAAATGAGGCTCTCGACGATGAGGAGAATTATTCACGGTGGTTGTATAATCGTGAGTTTCGGGTGACTTATCGGGACACATTAATTGATTCGGAGACCATTACGGCTGGAGAATTGGTTCCTGTTGGAGCTCGAGGAGATAGTGTTTTTGTGTCTCTCGAAAAAGATTTTGGAGAAGGGAACGGCTTGAAAATCGGAGATGAGGTAGTTTTCAATGTTCAAGGAAGACCAATAAAAACCTATGTGGGAAGTTTTAGGGATGTAAAATTCAATCAGGTATCGACCAATTTCTTGGTGGTCTTTCCAGCTGGTGTTTTGGAGCAAGCTCCAAAGTTCCATGTGCTGATCACCAAATCAAAAAATGATAGACAAGCCGCAGATGTGCAGATACAGATCGTCCGGGAGTTTCCAAATATTTCTATTATCAACCTTGGGACGATCGTAGAGACTCTCGAAGAAATCTTGGGGAAGATCAGTTTTGTAATTCAGTTTATGGCTTTTTTCAGTATTGCAACCGGTATTTTAGTATTGATCAGTTCCTTAATCATCAGCAAATACCAACGAATGCGAGAGAGTATTTTACTTAGAACGCTCGGCGCAAGCTCGGCGATAGTGACTAAAATCAATACGCTTGAATACTTCTTTTTGGGAAGCTTAGCCTCCATGTCGGGGATTATTTTATCCTTTTTGGCTACTTGGCTACTCAGTGAGTTTGTGTTCAATATCCAATTCCGTGGAGCATGGCTAGAGGCCTTAATGCTTTATTTGGCAATTACCTTCTTAACGATTGTCCTCGGTTGGATGAATGGTCGAAAGATTATCAATCAGCCTCCGATGGAGATATTGAGGGGAAGTTGAGCGATTTTTAAATAATAATTCAGAAGTTTGAAAAGACCCGGAGAGATTCGGGTCTTTTTTTATGAGCTTAATTTTTTCAGATTTAGTTTATTGATTTGATAACTCAGGGGACTTAGTTTTTCTTCTTTCGTCCTTCATCATTTTTCCAGCCTTCCCTAGTTTAGCCCAACCATCTACCAAAAAACTTAAACTCATTATTCCACCTACAACTACAATTACAGGGAAAGCGCCTGCAGTGGCTACAATTGCAATTCCAGTAGCAGAAAAAATACCTACGCTGAGAAGACCACTTTTTGAAGCTTTTATTAAATAGTCCTCTGGGTATATAATTGTGGACGAGGGACTCAAGGGTTGAGTTGGATTAGAAAATACTTGCCCCTCAACTCCCCCTAAATTTGTCCCATCTCCATATTCTACAGGAAAGAATTTGGAAAGTTTAGCATACTGAGATTCAAATTGAGATTCAAATTTTTCAAAAATTATCTTTTCAATTTCGGCAATTGGTATCACTCCAGATTCAGTGTAAATCTCTTTTTCTCCTATTTCAGAAATAACTGTAACGACTTCAGCTTTTGAGGTCTTAATTTTCGCTTTTTGGGCAAAAGTATTTCCTAAAACTAAAAAAAGAATTATGATGCTTAAAAGAGAGGATTTTGTTTTCATGAGGTAATAAATAATTAGTGGTTAACAATTTTTGATCTATCTAAAGGCGTAAATGTTTGACACCTAAAAATTATATTCAAAGAAATGAAATCAAATTGATTAAAATATACCCTGTGCAGGGTATTTTTAAGATTTTAGGTTCACTTATCTTTCTCAATAGCCAAACTCACATGAAATCCCTAATTTTTCTCCTTTTCATCAGCATTTCATTTCCCGGATTTGAAAGTCCATTTGCTGAAGCGTTGAGAATAATTGAATCAAGCCCATCCAAACAAATTGACAACGGTTGGTACACAGCCAGAGTTGGGTACTATAACGCCAGAACCTACACCCGAGCTACTTATTCTTTGGATATACTTCACCCTCGGCTTTTAAACCACAAAAAAAGCTCCTTCATTTTGAGAAGGAGCTTAAGCAATGTACCCAGAGCCGGAGTCGAACCGGCACGCCCGAAGGCATTGGTGTTTGAGACCAACGCGTCTACCGATTCCGCCATCTGGGCATTCGGTAAGTCTTTCTATTCGATTGACTCGGTTCCCTTCCTTTCGGAACGGGCTGCAAATATGAAAACAATTTCTTTTTCCTACAACCTCAGGGCTTCACTTCCTGTAAATTTTTTGAGCTGAACGCCACAGGCTTTGCTGCGAACAGCACTTTTGTAAAGCTCCAGACTGTTTTAAAAAGCTCAGAATCACGGTATTGATTTAGGGCTTCTTCAGTTTCCCAATGGCTGTATGTCAAGAAAATATTTTTATCATGCTCATCTTCCCATAGCTCTAAATGATGACATCCAGGGGAATTTCGAATAGCTAATTTATTTTCCTTAAAGTTTTGAAGGAAATCAGCTCTAGTACCTTCTTTAAAAGTCATACGAACGATCCGAACTAGCATTATGCTTCGAAATTAATTTGGATCATGCTATCGTATTTCAAACCCAAAAGCCCTCCTCCATCACCGTGGTAAATACCAATCTCCAATAGATCGAGGCTGTTGAAGAAAGCGAAGCAATCTCCTGGTTCTACCTGATCGTATCCTTTTTGAAGTTTAGTCAACGATTCTCTTCCGAATTCTACCGTGAACTTTCCTGGATTAAGCTTATCGAAAATGTCTTTTCTAATATTTGTAATCAGGTTTCCATAGCAATCGACACGGAGGACGTGACCCACGATTTTCTCACGAGTGGCTTTTGGATGCCGAGGCATGAGTTTTCTGAAGTTGGTCAATGGGCCTCCAAAATCATGTATTGCAGCACCACTGGCCACTTTTCCGGCAATCGGCGCCAGAATATCTTTTGCAGGGAAGGTGCTGTCCTTTAGGTGAATATCTGCGAACTGGACCATTATCCCAGGATCTTGATCTGCCAAAAGGCTGAGGATTCCATTGTTTGGGCCGATGAAAATGTGCTCTTCTAATTTAATTCCAATAAATCCGTGAGTAATACTCCCGGTTGTATTCAAGGCAACCAAATGAACAGTTCCTTTGGGGAAATCTCGAAAAGTAGACCGCAAGAGAAAGGCCGCATGCGCAATGTCAAACGGTTCAATGTTATGCGCTAAATCAATAATATTAAGCTGGGGGTTAATGGCCAAGATTTTGGCTTTCACTGCAGGGACGTAGTAATCTTTATCCCCAAAATCTGAGAGGAATGTCACAATTGCCATATAAGCAAGTATATTAAAATTTTGTACTTTTGTTTTAAAGGGATTTGAACAAAAATAGAAATTTTAATCTTTAGCCTTCAAAGAAAATTTAATCAATATAATAGCTTGGTCGAAAAAGTAATCACTTTAGAAAACGTTCCCCTGGCAGAGTTTTTAGGTCAGGCCAATGAGAATATAAGGCAAATCTCTGCCGCTTTCCCACAAAGTAAAATTATTTCAAGAGGTAATGAAATCCGGATTCAAGGTGCTGCTCCTGAGATTTTACGGATTAATGATATCCTAAATCTACTTTTAGAGCACATTGATCGCTTTGGACATTTGACTCCAGAAAATGTAAAAGACTATTTGGATGTAGAGGGAATCCCCTTCGAGGAAGCTAATCGTGATCAAGTCATTGTCTTTGGAAACAAAGGCCTTGTCATCAAACCTAAGTCTGCGAATCAACGGAAGTTGGTAGAAGCGGCCATGAAAAATGATTTGGTTTTTGCCCTCGGGCCGGCAGGTACGGGTAAGACCTACATCGCGGTAGCCTTAGCGGTAAGAGCTTTGAAAAATAGAGAGGTCAAGCGAATCATCATCACCAGACCAGCTGTGGAGGCTGGAGAAAATCTTGGGTTTCTTCCAGGCGATCTTCAAGAGAAATTAGATCCATATTTAAGACCTATCTATGATGCACTTCAGGATATGGTTCCCCCGGAAAAATTAAAATACTATCAAGAAACACGAGTAATAGAAATCGCCCCTTTGGCATATATGCGTGGCCGTACGCTGCACGATGCTTTTGTGCTCCTAGATGAAGCGCAGAATACGACTGGCGAGCAAATTAAAATGTTCCTAACTCGAATGGGGCCTAACTCACGTGTGATTATCACTGGAGATCAAACACAAGTAGATCTTCCTATTCGTCAGAAATCTGGTCTTTCAGAGGCTTTGAAAATTCTAGACGGAGTCAAAGGAATAGGGGTAGTCAGTCTAAGTGGTAAAGATGTGATTCGGCACAAATTAGTCAAGTCAATTATTGAAGCGTATGAAAATGATCATGCTGCCAAAGAACTGGAAAGAAATGAAGCTTCAAGTAGAAAAAATAGCTGATCAATCAGATTTAGACACTGCTTTTGAAATTCGAAAACAAGTTTTTGTAATCGAGCAAAAAGTAGATCCGACCAAGGAATATGATGAGTTTGAGCAGTCATCTGTTCATTTTCTTGCTCGAATAGATGGGATTCCAGTCGGCACAGCTCGATGGAGGCTTACTCCCAATGGAGCCAAATCAGAAAGGTTTGCAGTCTTGAAAGAAGCTAGAGGGAAAGGAGTAGGCCAAGCATTGGTAAAAGCTGTATTGTATGACATCCAAGCTGATCCTTTATCCAAAAACAAAACCAAATATCTTCACTCCCAACTGTCAGCAGTACCTTTATATTCAAAATTCGGATTTAAAAAAGTAGGAAATATCTTTGAAGAATGTAATATCTTGCATTATAAAATGGAGCTCATCTAAGTTTTATTGATTAGAAAACGACGCAGTTATGAAAAAAATATTATTTTCAATTTCACTCATCTTAATGATCACTTCTGCGGCCTTTAGCCAAGATGTCATTTCAAGTAGTGGTAACAGTAGAGGGGATTTTTCAAATGA
>CAWUWQ010000052.1:0-12820 GCA_963926065.1 uncultured Algoriphagus sp. | reverse complement strand
GTCTCTTCATCTTATCAAGATGTTACTATTAATCTAGTTAAATTTTAACTTGAAAAGGGCTGTGGTGGTAGAAAAAAACTGTATTTTACCAACTGTCCAAGAGAAAAGAGAGAATCCTACCGGTAAGGTGCAGTGAGGAGGAAATCCAACTAATTCTAAAATGTGTGGAGAATAGTATGCAAAAACCAATTCTTAGTACTATTTATTCAACAGGGCTTCGAATTAGTGAATTAATCAATCTGCCGATTAAAGCAATCAGTTCCAAACGAATGCAGATCAGAGTCGAAGGTGGTAAAGGAAATAAAGACCGCTGCACGATGCTTTCCAAAATAGTATTTAAACTGCTTCACTTTTATCTCAAAGAATACACACCTCATTACTACCTTTTTCAAGGTCAGGACAGTGCCAAAGAAAAGCCATTGACCTATTCCGAACGTAATATTCAAGCTGTCTTAGCAAATGGTGTAACCAAAGCAGGGATTCAAAAACACATCACAGCGCATACCTTGAGACAATCTTTTGCAACTCGTCTACTGGAAAATAGGATAGATTTATTGTATATCCAGAGTCCATTGGGCCATGAAAGCTCTAAAGCTACAGCCCCGATAGCTATCGAGATATACGCATGCGGCAACTAAAGAATTTAATCAAATTACTAGTCCTCTGGACAACATAGATATATAGGAAATACCCGCAATTGCGTCGATAACACGTTATAGCTAATACTAAGAGCGACACGACATTTAATCAATAATCAAACTTTGTTATGGACATTCAGGACAAAACCAAGGAAGAACTCATAATCGAGTTACAGGAATTACTTCAAGAAAATAATTCTTTAAAGGCTTTAAAAGAAAAAGAGGAAGTAGAGTTTTACTTTGCCAACAAAGAACTTCTCTTTCAGAATAAAGAGAAGGGAAAACGGGCAAAGGAGTTACACGAAAACAAAACTCTGCTTGCAAGCGTACTCGATTGTTCCTTGTCCGGGATTATGGCTTTCAAATCCATCCGCAACGCCGAAGGTGCCATCATTGATTTTGAATGGCAATTGGTCAATGCCGCCGCCGAACAGATGATAAGCTACAGCCAGATAGAAATATTGGGCAAGAGAATGTTGGAGGAAATGCCTGGCAACCGTGTGGAAGGTCTATTTGACCTTTACGTTCAGGTGGTAGAGACGGGCATCCCATTGAACCACGAACACTTTTATGAGCACGAGAAAGTCAAAACTTGGTTTCAAACCGTCGCCATAAAACGACTCGATGGGTTTGTCGTGACCTTTTCCAACATCAACGAACGAAAACTGGCTGTGGAAGAATTAATCATTGCCACCAAAGAACTTCCCTTTCAAAACAAAGAAAAAGAAAAACGTGCGGCAGAACTGATTATCGCCAACAAGGAACTTGCCTTTCAGGACGATGAAAAAGAAAAACGTGCAGCAGAACTGATTATCGCCAACAAGGAACTTGCCTTTCAGAACGATGAAAAAGAAAAACGTGCGGCAGAACTGATCATCGCCAACAAGGAACTTGCCTTTCAGAACGATGAGAAAGAAAAACGTGCGGCAGAATTAATCATTGCCAACAAGGAACTTGCCTTTCAGAACGATGAGAAAGAAAAACGTGCAGTTGAGTTAATCATAGCAAAAGAAAAAGCCGAAGAAAGCGACAAATTAAAATCTGCATTTCTCGCCAATATGTCGCATGAAATTCGAACTCCGATGAACGGTATTTTAGGTTTTTCTGACTTATTGAAATTACCCGGGCTTACTGGTCTCCAGCAGCAAGAGTATATCAGTATTATAGAGAAAAGTGGTAACCGTATGCTCAATATCATCAACGACATTGTTGATATTTCGAAAATAGAAGCTGGTTTAATGATCGTTAATAACAAGGATTCAAATATTAATAAGAAAATAGAATTCATTTATATCTTCTTTAAACCTCAGGTTGAAGAAAAAGGAATGCAATTTTTCTTCAAAAATGCTTTACCAACAAAAGAAGCCACTATTAGTACAGATAGTGAGAAAGTCTATTCAATTCTTACCAATCTTGTTAAAAATGCCATTAAATACAGCAAAGAAGGTACAATTGAATTTGGTTACATAAAAAAGGATAAAACTCTTGAATTTTACGTGAAAGACACCGGAATTGGGATTCCAAAAGACAGGCAGTCAGCCATTTTCGAGCGTTTTGTTCAGGCTGATATTACGGATAAAATGGCCCGACAGGGAGCAGGATTAGGCTTGTCGATTTCTAAAGCCTATGTGGAGATGCTCGGCGGTAGTATTTGGGTAGAAAGCGAAGAAGGTATTGGCTCAACATTTTATTTCACATTACCATACAATGCTGAACCGTTAGAAAAAAATGTAGTTGGAAAAGTTGTTCTGGCTCAAGACGAAGGGAATCAGATTAAAAACCTTAAAATATTAATTGCCGAAGACGATGATACATCTGACATACTTATTACTATTAATATCGATAAGTTTGGCAAAGAAATTTTAAAAGCAAGAAACGGTTTTGAGGCTGTTGAAGTTTGTCGCAATAATCCAGACACTGATTTAATTCTAATGGATATTCAAATGCCCGTAATGAATGGACATGAGGCAACCCGACAAATCCGAAAATTCAACAAAGATGTTGTCATAATAGCGCAGACTGCTTTTGGACTATCTGGCGACCGAGAAAAGGCAATCGCAGCAGGTTGCGATGATTATATTTCAAAACCCATTAACAGAACCGAATTGCTTGAATTAATACAAAAGCATTTCTAAAAGTAAACAACTAAAAAACGACAGAAAACAAAGCACTTGGCTTTAACATCTGCTACCCGTCAAGTGCGGCGGCAGTAGTTTTCGATCTGCATCTTTCCGCTCGGGCCGTATTTCGGCTTGACAAGAAATCGCCCGCAGTCCTCCCCTGCATGAGGCTTCCTACGTTACCCCCCAAACTTTCCTTTCAACATCGCCAGCTTATCTGCCATCGAGCCTTTCGGTTCATCTTCTTTCTGAACTTTCGAAGGAGCAGGTTTTCCTGGAGACTTCCCGCGCTCTGCAAAAGGATCGGATTTCATACTTAAACCAATTCGCTTTCGGGGAATATCAACTTCCATCACAGTCACTTCGACTTTCTGATTGACAGAGACGATTTCATTTGGATCCTTCACAAATCGATCTGCTAAGTGACTCAAGTGAACCAACCCATCTTGATGAACTCCCACATCCACAAAAGCTCCAAAGGCCGTGATATTCGTCACCACTCCGGGTAACTTCATCCCTACTTTCAAGTCCGACATGCTATTCACACTTTCCTCGAAAGCAAAAACCTCGAAATTTGCCCTTGGATCTCTGCCCGGTTTAGCCAATTCAGCCAAAATATCCTGAAGTGTGGGTAAGCCTACGGTATCCGAAACGTATTTCTTTAGATTGATTTGATTCCTCAATTCATCCGAACTCATCAAGTCCCCCACTGTTGCGTTGACGTCTTTAGCCATTTGAGCGACTACATCATAGCGCTCAGGATGCACTGCAGATCGATCCAATAATTGCTTGGCATGGGATATTCGTAAAAATCCTGCAGCTTGCTCAAAGGCTTTATCACCCAATCGAGGTACTTTTTTCAGTTGTGCGCGGCTCTTGAAAGGCCCATTCTCATTCCTGAAATCAATAATATTCTGTGCCAAAGTTGGCCCTAAACCAGACACATACGTAAGCAATTGCTTGGAGGCTAAGTTCACTTCCACTCCTACTCCATTCACCGCAGACATTACGGTATCATCAAGCGCATTTTTCAAGGCATTCTGATCCACATCGTGTTGGTATTGACCAACTCCAATAGACTTTGGGTCGATCTTGACCAACTCAGCCAAAGGATCCATCAATCTCCTTCCGATCGATACTGCCCCTCTCACCGTCAGATCCAAATCTGGAAATTCTTCTCTTGCCACCTCTGAAGCGGAATAAATAGAAGCTCCCGCCTCATTTACCATTGTGATAATTATAGACTTTGGAAGTCCCAGTTTCTTGACAAAAGCTTCGGTCTCACGGCCAGCAGTGCCATTACCGATGGCGATGGCTTGGACGTCAAACTTCTCCGCCAGTCCTTTTACAGTCATTCCAGCCTCAGCAGATCTGCGTTGTGGCTCATGCGGAAAGATAGCTTCATAATGCAAGAATTGACCCTGAGGACCTAAGCAGACTAATTTACAACCTGACCGAAATCCCGGATCAATAGCCATCACAGACTTTTCTCCCAAAGGTGCTCCCAGCAAAAGTTGCTTTAGATTTTCTGTAAAAACTTTGATCGCTTCCTCATCGGCTTTCTTTTTCGTAAGGAGTCGAACTTCCGTTTCCATACTTGGTTTCAGCAATCTTTTGTATGAATCCTTAACCGCTAGTTTCATCTGCTCCACGGAGGAATTTGAAGCATCAGTAAGGAATTCCTTTTCCATAATATAAAGTGCTGAAGCCTCATCCGGCAAAGCATCCAACATCAGGAATAGCTCCTTCTCTCCTCTCCGCATGGCAAGAACTCGATGCGAAGGAGCAGTTTTGATCGGCTCAGACCATTCGAAATAATCCTTGTATTTGATGGCCTCTGCCTCTTTTCCAGGGATAACTCTTGATGAAAAATTCCCATCGTTTAGGAATAATTTTCGCATTTTTTCACGGATTTCAGCATTTTCATTCACCCATTCAGCTATTATATCCCGAGCCCCTTGCAGTGCCTCCTCTGTTGAATTTACTCCCTTTTCGGAATCCAGATAGTTACCTGCCTCCACTTCCAAATTGATAGATTTTTGAGAGAAAATTAATTCTGCTAAAGGTTCAAGACCCTTCTCACGCCCAATCATTCCTTTGGTGCGGCGCTTCGGCTTATAAGGCATGTAAATGTCCTCCAGCTTAGACATTGTCTCGGCGGACTTCACTTTATGTTCTAATTCTGGAGTTAATTTCCCTTGCTCCTGAATTGATTTGAGGATAGCTTCCTTACGCTTGTCCAAGTCTCTAAGCTGCTCCACTCTATCCCGAATTGCGGCCACTTGCACTTCATCCAACTCACCGGTGGCTTCCTTCCGATAGCGGGAGATAAAAGGAACTGTGCCTCCACCATCCAATAATTCTAGTGTAGCTTTGACTTGATTTGGGCGAATTTGTAATTCTTGGGCAATCTGTAACTCGTAATTCATGGGTACTAAAGTGTGAAATTGATCTGCAAGTTAGGGCTCCTTTTTAATCGAAAAATGATAAATGTGCGCGCTGTCACTAAGCGTCTGATTTTAAGATTGTAAAATTGAAAGAATTATTAATTGAAAAATTGGAAGATTTGAAAATTGAAAAAGCTATTATCTCCTAGCTGAGCGGTATCATAGAAATGTTCTGGACTCCAGACCCTCTGGGAGCGCAGCCTATCAAACTTCAGTAAATAAATTGGAGTTTGAAGTTCCTAAAATCTCGTAAATCATAATTCGTAAATCACACCTGAAAAATGGATTGGAAAAAAGAAATTAAATCATGGGGCTTAATTCTTAGCCTGTTTGCCTTATTGTATTTCACTGGCTTGCTTCCTGTGATCCAAGGTGCAATTCAATCTGTCTTTTTGTATACCGGATTGATCACACCAAAATTGGAGCGAGTTGACCTCACCGAGCTTGATTTTGACTACCAAGGTCGATTTTTAGATTTCGAAGGAAAACAAATCGACTTACAATCTTACCGCGGAAAGACACTATTCATCAATCTTTGGGCTTCTTGGTGTGGACCTTGTCGGGCAGAGATGCCCCATATTTCTGAATTGTACAAGTCTCTAGAAAAAGAACCAACTATTGAATTCCTTTTGGTGGGATTGGATAATGATATTGAAAAAAGTCGCAAATTTTTAGAAGGCAAAAGCTGGTCATTCCCTACTGCTCATGCGAGTTTTGGGCTAAATTCCTCACTTCAGAGTAGCTCTATTCCCACCACTTTGGTAGTCAGTCCAGCTGGTAAAATCGTTTTTTACCAAGAAGGCATGAGTAATTTTAACACGGATGAGTTTCGGGATTTTTTAAAAAACGGAGCGAAATAGTCTAACCTTATTTGAAAAAAATTAGCTAATTAGGTATCAAACAGCTCACTAGCACATGGTAAATCTAACTCAAATGCATGAGCTTATGGTTCAAAGCTTAACCATTCATTGCCCTCCACTATAGGTTAGTAAAAATGAACCAATGCTTTTCGAAGTCGCAGGAAATAAGAGGGTAATGCAAAGAAAGCAGAAAGTCACAGGTCATTATTTTGCTTCTTTAATTCCAAAACCGAAGGATCTTAGATTTTACTTTTTCCCGATTTATCCACATCCCAAAAAATTCGATTGGATTTCTCCAGAAATGAGAAAATGCCTCAAATGCAAAAGCTGTTTTCATTTCAAAACCCTTGGTAAAGGACTCCAGGATGAGCTTTTACAAATGATCAATATGGGCGTGGAAGCTTATATCCCAGATGAGCTGATCTGAAAAACGCGCTACTTTAATCGAAAAGCATTAAATTAAAGTATTCAAAACCCACAGCTATGAAAAATATCCTCGCTTACCCGATCCTCTTTTTTCTTGCAATTCCAGCCTTTGCTCAAGAAACACCATCCTCCGCCATTCAAATCAAAACTGCCTTGATGGCAGCACCAGATGAGAAAAAGGAGGGCGCGATGGTCTATGGTTATACCTCCAAAGGTGAATGGACCGTCCTCAGAAAGGGGACTAATGATTTGATCTGTATCACAGATGATCCAAATGGCAAAGACTTTAGCGTCGCTTGCTATAATTCTAGCGCAGAACCATTTATGGAGCGGGGCCGACAGTTAAAAACGGCTGGGAAATCATTTCAGGAAATTTTTGATGCGCGAGAAGCTGAGGGAAAAAGCGGTAAACTCAAGCTTCCTGAGGATGGTGCAACACTTTTCGTCTTGACAGCAGATGCTGAAAATTATAATCCAAAAACCGGCGAAGTTAATGATACCTACCTACGCTATGTCATCTATATTCCTTGGGCCACTTCAGAATCTACTGGACTCCCGCTTAAAGCCTATGGACCGGGAATGCCTTGGATCATGGATCCGGGCACACATCGTGCACACATCATGATCAGCCCTCCAAGGAACTAACAATCAAATTCTTTAGTCAAATTCGGAAAAGTATTATTCGGAAAGAATCAGGAAAATCGGCTTTATAAAGCTGATTTTGATTTTATTTGAGTATCTATTTACCTGCTATGGTCAAAAACGATGAAGTAAAAGTGATTCAGACTCCCGGAAAAAGTGACTGGGTGAATCAACTTTTAATAAATTTTCAAAATTTCAACTCTAAAATCAGGAGTAAATCCAATTCTGAAGAGTTATATCTATACCTCTTGGATCAATGTCCAATACTGCTTTCAATTTATGTGAAAGACGGTGAAGAAGCCTTTAAGACTCTTGAAGCAAATGCCATAGTCACAGACCCTGAAATCTATCTTTTACATTTTTCTTATCCTGATCGGATAAAGACACTCGGACTACTCTGCAGAGATGTGATGCTCCAGTTATGCATAGCTAAACTCAGAAAATCTGAGGAATTGATTTCGGAAGAGGCATTCAATACTCATTTCACTGAAAGTCGTGAATTACTTATAACCGAGTTTGAACAAAGCTTTAGCTATTTTCAGCAAGAGCACGAAAAGATGCTTTCCAACACAGAGGTGCTCCAGCGAAAATTAGAATCGATAAAGCATCTGGTCAACCCTTGGGGCCTTTATCAAGGTCAATTCCTGACCCTGATTGAGCAGTTTAAAGAGATTGATTTGAGTGACAATAAACTGAACCAAACGATTATCAACTACTTCCAAATTAAAGATTTGGTAATTCAGATGCGCGGGGATGTGCTAGCCTTGAATGAACTTTTTGCCAAAAAGGCCAAGAAATTGCTGGAGGAATTGAAACATCTGGAAGAAAAAGAGGGTCTAGATAAAGTAATTAGTGGGTTTGGGGAGCTAGTGAATCTAGCAATTGGACAGGACATCCGCTCGGAGACGAGTATGCGATCCCTTGAAGATATGGTCAATAAATTACCCTTATTGACAGTTCCTATAGCTGCCAAAGAAGGGTATTTGATCCATCGGAAAATAGATATTAGGAAATCGGTCCAAAAATGGTTGGATTATGAAATCTTGCCCTATCTGATTGATCTTTGGGACAATGAGGAAGCTACTTTTTCACATCTAATCAATGTGGCCTCACAAGTGAAAAACAGTCTTCTTGTGGCTAAAAAAACACAAATCCTTACTGGATTTCATGGGGAAATAGCCTCCCTAAGCACCATCGTATCAGAGCAAGAAGATACAATCACTAGGAGTAAAGAAATGGTCAGCCATATTGATCATCAATTAGCGACCAAATTCAAGTTGACAGAGATCTATAAGGAGGAAGAATACCTCAAGGTTCCTTTACAAACTAACTTTGCGCGCTTTACAGGAAGTAATCCCGGGAGTTTTGGTAAACTCACTCATTTAGCCAAACAAATTTTTGAAAACTTAGGCAGACAAGTCAAAGAGGTCAAAGAAAAATCGCCACATCAAAAGCTGGAAACAGCACTCGAAATTCTCGAAACTCGAAATGGAAGAGAGAGTCCTGATCATTACCATTCTCTTTTCTTGAATAAAAATTTCATTGGAGATCTCTTCCTGGTTAAGCGCACGAACTATGAGTCAGAGCTGGAGAAAACTGTCAACTACTGGAACAGAGGGCAGAATCGATCTTTGGCAGTTGTGGGAGATCCTTTGAGCGGGAAATCAACCTTATTGGAATTTGGAACACATTTGTTTCAGTCAAACGAAGTTCATTTCCTTAAACCTGATTCTGATTTGACCATAGAAGGTCGAAAATATAAGACTAGTAAAAATCTCGGAGAGGCTTTCGCCTTCGTCAAGCGATCAATCAGTAATTCAAAGCCTATTTTGGTCATTGATGACCTCCACCTTTGGCGAGACTCCAAAAATTCACTGATCTCAAATGCGCTTGCTTTGGTAGATTTTATTACCTCAAATGCCTCAAAAGCTTTTGTGATCATCGGAATCTCCAACTCTCTTCGGATTCATCTAGACACTCGCATTCCTTTTTCCCTTGGATTCACCAATCTCATGGATATCAATACTGCCTCAATCGAGGAAATCTATAAAGCTGTGATGCTTCGTCATGGTGCTTCACATAGACCGATTTTTGAAAAAGAAGGAGTGCCCATGAATGAGGTAGATCTACGAAAAAAAATAAGCTGGCTCAGTAAAAAATATGATTACAATATCGGTGCGGTGCTACAAGCCTGGATTTTCTGCACTGATATCGAGCCTGATGCATCTATTCGATTTACTGAAAAAGAGACGCACTTAAATGATTTTCTTAGCACCTCTGAGCTTTTAATCCTAAAAAATTGCCTGCTATTTGGGCATAGTACTGATCTGGAGTTAAAAAATCTCTTTACAGATCGATTTGAGACGGAATTCAAACCTGCAATCCGAAAAATGCTAAACATTGGCATTTTGGACAGAGAGGCGGGAGGGGCTTTGATCGTAAAAAATAGTGTGAGGCAGGACATTTATTCTATTCTTAAATACCGTGAATTACTTGCCTAATCGGCTTTTATCATGAACAATTGGAACGATCTTCTGACTTTGATTCTAATCGTATTTGCGATTTACCTCATCCTGTCTTTGTGTATTTTCCTGATTTTGAAGCAGCTGAAAAAACGTCGGATCAATGATTACTATTTTACACTGATCAGGAAAGTCAGACTGTTTTACAAGCCATCCGGTTGGTTGATTATTCTTGGAGGATTTATCAGCTTGGATCCTACCACACACGGCCTGTTAGCTTTGATTTTAGGTGCATTTTTCTTCAATCCTATGCGGAATTATATCTCTGGGCTGTTTATCAGAGCCAGTCCTATGGTAGTAGCAGGCACGCTGGTTCAAGCTGGTAAAATTAGAGGCAGAATCAACCGAATCGCAACCTTAGGAATGGTATTGGGTACAGATCAAGGCGAGCGCTGGGTTTGGTACAGCTCTTTTGATCGAGTTGGATTTACGTTGATCTCAAATCAGACCAATGTGCAGCAGCGAGCGATCTATCTCAAAACTCCATTGAAAAGAGAATACATCTTGGACTTGATTTTCAGTCACCCAGTAGTCGCATTAGGGCAAGCCCCCAATCTGAAAAGCTTAGATCAAATCAACACCTATTTACTTCATTACACTTTAGTCAAAGGGACTCAAAATGAAGACTTTATTAATTTCCTTCATGCAAAAGAAATCTTGACTAATCAAACTGAAAAATTCGATAACTAATGGAAATCATATCTTCCTACAACCTGATCATCGAGTTTTCGGTGATTATCATTTTATCCTTCCTTTTCAACGGGCTTTCGAAAAAGACCAACGTTCCGGCAGTATTGATGCTGATAGCATTGGGTTTAGGACTCCAGTATGTCCTGAAGTATTTTACCTCTGAAGCCGTGGATTTTTTTCCCATCCTCGAGGTATTAGGGATAGTCGGTTTGATTATGATCGTATTGGAAGCGGCCCTAGAACTCGAATTGAAGCGCGAAAAACTATTCCCGATACTGAAATCGATGGCTATTGCACTCATCGGTTTGATGGCCTCCACTTGGGCAGCTGCAAGTATTCTCTATTACTATATTCCTGAGATGACCATGCAGTCTGCTTGGCTCTACGCTACACCGCTTTCTATTCTCTCCAGCGCGATTATCATTCCAAGTGTTTCAGGTTTGAAAAAGAAGAAAAAAGAGTTTCATATCTATGAGAGTACCTTTTCGGATATTCTAGGAATTATGCTCTTTTACTTTTTGACGGGGAAGCTCAACCCTGCAGAAGATTCGGGATTGGTCGGTTTTGGGGGGAATTTTCTTTTGACCGTAGCTATTTCACTCATAGCGAGTTATGCTATAATTTTGATTTTTCAGAATATTAAAAGCCAAGTGAAGCTATTTTTATTAATTGCAGTTTTACTTCTGCTCTACGCATTAGGTAAAAAAATGCACCTTTCTTCGTTGATCATCATTTTGATTTTCGGATTGGTTATCGCTAATATGAAGTTGTTTTTTCAGGGACGAATCTCCAAATGGCTAAACTTTGAAAAAGCGCATCAAATCTATCACGAGCTTCATACTATTACAGCAGAAACAGCATTCGTTGTGCGCACCTTGTTTTTTGTCATTTTTGGATTGACGATCGCTATTACCTCAGTCTTTGATTGGCAAGTAGCTCTAATCAGTTCCTTGCTGATTGGATCTATATATGGGATTCGTTTTGTACTCCTTTTGATCTTTGAGGGAAAGGATATCATCCCACAAGTATTCATTGCACCTAGAGGCTTAATAACTGTATTACTTTTCTACGGCATACCAGCAGAAGCGCAGATTGCCAGCTTTGAGCCGGGGATTTTACTATTTGTGATTATCGGAACAAGTCTGATTATGACTTTTGCCATGATTTATGAAAAAAGGCGATCATCAAAAGCTATTGATTTGGCTAGTAGTCGAACGGTCGGTGCTGTGAGATGGAAAGTACCGAGTGTTCTAGAGAATCATGGATCAGACGAAAAATAAGTACTAACCCTTTAAAAAAAGGCAATTACAGGCTACTTATTTTCTAATTTGAAACTATTAATATGGTAAACATTGCCGGCAGAACTGCATTTCTCGCAGAGAACAGAATCAGATTTAGTATTGAGGGCTTTTGAGAGCGCTTCTTTGCCCGAATTAAAGGGTCCAAGGTAATCCCGATCATATATACTAGGAATCAATTCACAGTCCCTTTCATGGATTTCAAATTTGCCCTCTGAATTACGTTCCGAGGATAAGTAAAAGAATTTCATAGACACTTTGTTTAGATATGTCCAAAGCTAGTAAGGCAAAAAGGCAAAAAAAATACCCAGTATTGGGTATTTTTCAATGGTTTTCGGTCTAATTTCTTCTTAAATCAGTAATTCCCGCTGTCTTTCTTCCTGATCTCAGATCGTCGCATCGGCATGGAATCGATCTGCTTTATCAATTCGCTAATTGAGAAGTCCTCCTTTTTACCATACGATTTCACCCCTCCATCTAGACCAATCAAAAAATAGAACCCTGGATACTTTTTACTTAGTTTCAAAAAATCGATTTGATCAATATCCCCCTCAAAGTTTGAATATTTCAGGTTTTCAGATTCAAAAGCAAAAAGCAACAATTTACGATCCTTAAGATCAGACGTAGTTAAAGAATCGAAACCTTGTAAGGGAATGTCGAAAGTGACGATTAAGCGATTCTCCCATTTAAAATCACTCAATTTTTTTTTGGAAGAAGGCATGGAAATCAGGATAAAAATTAAAACGAATATCGGCTTCATATCTTTTTTAACTCTTTAAATTTCAATTGGTTTACCGCTTTTTTCAATAATCATTCAATAGGTTCTTCGTTAAAGGATTCTATGAATTCGCTGGAAATGAGAAATTACATCAATCAAAATACGTATGGAGCCGACTCCCTCGATTTACCTTCTCTAAAACACATCTTGTTTGAATTAGCAAAACCAGATAGAAATCAACGCAACAATTTTGAGACTCTCTCTTTCGATGAAATAGTTAATAGTATGACAAATCTTACATGTAGAAAAGAAGGTTTCTGAAATAATTAGGCATAAAACTACTTTTGGGACCTTTAAAGATTTAGATGTCCATCAGGTTAGCTTACTGTGTTTCAGCCAATTTACAGATGGACCGGTAAAGATCCGAAAACGTCATTTCTATTAATCATCGAATGGAGA
>CAWUWQ010000051.1:0-3459 GCA_963926065.1 uncultured Algoriphagus sp. | reverse complement strand
CAGAGGTACATTAGATTTTCTGTACCGTAACTAATATTTGGTCGGTTACCGCTATTTGTTCGCTGAAAATTAAACGAAGAGTTAACGGTCAACTTATCCGTAACTTTAGTTGCCCCGTGTACTGAGATCGTATTTCGCTTCAAGTCTGTATTCGGAACGATTCCTTTCTGATCCAAATTGGTCCAAGAAATCCGGATATTAGACTTTTCATTTCCCCCTGAGATAGCCACACTATTATTAAGAGTGACGCCCGTTTGAAAGAAATTATTGATGTTATTAGGTTGAGAAACCCAAGGTGTAGCCTGTATAGTACTTCCGGCAGGTGCATTCAAATCTCCACCTCGAAAACCTGGAACAGATCTTGGCGAATCAAATTGTGGAATAGAAAGACCTGCATCTAATCTTGGACCCCAACTTTCGTCCACACCATCCGCAATACCAGATCCAGCACCATTGACAAATGAAAATTGACCATTATTACCCTGACCATAGGTGTTTTGCCACTGAGGTAAAACCAGCGCATTATCAAAAGTCGTGTTGGAATTGATAACCACTCCTAACCCTTGTCTGTTTTTTCCAGATTTAGTGGTGATCAAAATTGCACCGTTCGCAGCCCTTGATCCATACAAAGCTGCAGCTGCAGGTCCTTTCAAAACCGTCATGGATGCAATATCATCAGGGTTAATTTCTCCAGCCGAATTACCATAATCAACTTCTTGGTTTCTTGATCCTGAAGAGCCTACCACGTTATTTGAAATCGGCACGCCATCCACCACAAATAATGGCTGATTTGCATTAATATTCAAAGAAGATTCTCCTCGGATAGTCACCCGCGTAGATCCACCTATTCCACTAGAACCATTTGTGATTTGAACTCCAGCTACTCGACCACTTAGTGAATTGATCACATTGGTCTCCCTAGCCTCAGTAAATTTGCTTCCATCAACAGCCTGAACTGCATATCCAAGAGCTTTCGTCTCCCGCTCTACTCCTAGAGCGGTTACAACTACCTCAGAAAGTGCCAGACCTTCAGTCAAAGCCACATTTATGATGGTTTGATTTCCAACCGTGCGTTCAATGTTTTCAAAACCCACAAAGGAAAACACCAACACCTCATCGGGTGCTGCTGAAATAGAGTAGGTTCCGTCCACTTCCGTAATCGTTCCGCGATTTAATCCTTTCACCAAAACAGTTGCCCCTGGCAGAGGCTCATTGTTTGCATCACTCACTTTTCCGCTGATCAGGGCTTCCTGGGCAAACGAAAAATTTATGGTAAAGAACAGGCAAGCTGTTGCAATCCATTGCCAAATGCTTTTGTTAGCAGTCATTTCTCTGTAGATGTTTTAAATAGTTAATTTTTTTGGTTAATAATTTTACCAAAACTATACACCACAAAACTTCTAGTGATTAAATCAGAATTATCAAAAAGTGAATTAATTATAAGTTAAGCTGTTTAAAAAAAATATAAAATGCTGTTATATAGATGTATATAAACTATTTATTTATTAACAAGGAAAAGCGTGTTTCCCTACCTTTAAGAAATGGTTAAAAAAATAAGTTCACAAATACTAAACCTTAAAATGAATAGAACATGAACATGTTCAAAATCAACTATCCTGATTTTTGACAAGCTTTTTATGCAGCTAATCCTTGAGATTGTAATTTCTAATGTTAAATATCGAATCAATACTCCTCTTCATCAACCAGTCCGTCTGGATTTCATCCCCAAAAGGAAAAGGATGAGAGCTGAATTTCTTAAAACCGTTACGTTCATAGAAGTTTATCGCACGGAGATTGTGCTCCCATACACCCAGCCAGATGTAGCTTTTCTTGAATTTTTTCGCGAAAACAATGGCTTGCTCCAAAAGCAATTTCCCTAAACCCAACCCGGTAAATTCATCCAACAGATAAAGTCTAGCGATTTCCAAGCTATCAAGATCGTGAACATCAGATTGCGCTGGGCAGAGATTAACTTTTGTATACCCTATGATTTCGTCTCCTTTTACTAATTTAAAAAAAGTAGAAGCTGAGTTTTGAAATTCGATTTTAAATTGGTCGAGGGTAAACGCCTCCTCTAAATATGCATGTACATTTTCAGGCTTATTTTTAGCAGTAAAAGCTTGTAAAAATGCTTTGCGGGCTACATCAAGCAACTCTGGCAAATCATTAAGCTCAGTTTTTAGGATTTGATAACTCATGTTGATTTTTGAAGCTTTTTAAGTGCTGCGACGATCTGTGAATTTGGGAATTCACCCAATATTGCTCGATAATTGCCTTTGGGGTCGATCACCACAAAACTTCGACAGGGATAAGAAAACTTAAAAAAAGTCTGCTCAAATAATCCTTCTGGATCCGGATGCCAAGTCATAATCCCTGCATATTTTTCTAGCCCTGCAGGGTTTCTATACAGGTAAATAGGTCCATGTCCACCTTTTGAAGCAATATTTTTTTGAAGCCAGTTGTGATCTTTTTGGTAAAACTTGGTATTTCCCTCAGTCAAGCCAGTTGAGTTGCATTCATCTTTTCCAGGATAAAAAATCACTACAATTGGCTTTCCTTCTTTCATAACATCGTCCAGACCAAGCGCCTTATAAAATGAGGAAGGATTTTCAATCTGTCCAAAAGGCATTCGAAACACTAAGACTTGTTCATCGGCATCTTTCCCCGGTACTCCAAAGTAAGGCCCTTCTAAAATCTGTTTTTCATATTGCTCTCGAGTGATGATCCCTCCCATCTCGTTACGATAGACATTCTGAGCAAAAGAAAGCGGAGTTCCCGCCAAAATATGGATAGTAAGCAATAAAATCAGGAAGCGTTTCATAGATTCAAAAGTAATAAACCGAGCGGTATCAATTGAAAAAACTCGGTTTAACCTTTAATATAAAAACTACTTGGCCCTAAAAGGATAATTTCATTTTATCTATCTCCTCCACCTTTCGGAGGTGGCTCCTGACCGGTTCTCATTTTTTTTTTAAATTTTCACTTTTAGGCCTCATCTAGTATTGCTTCCAATTCTTTGGTCATGGAAGCGCGAGATTCATCCGCTTTTTTGCGATCAGCTTTGACGCTGCTACTAGCCCCACATTAAAGACTAGTTACAAAAGATTAAATCCACCCTTTATCAATATCTGATCGGTTGCCGAAAGCTTGGAACCTGCCAAAATCTCAATTTTTCCATTTACCAATTTCCCGGTCTGAACTTCTATTTTCTCCAAGGAAAACCCATTTTCTTTCTTTTCTCTAAGTACCAAGACATACCTTTTGTCATCGGACTCAATCACTGCCATTTGTGGAATAGACATGCCTTCTTGAGGATCGGTATGGATTATTGCTTCGATAAACATCCCTGGTACTAGCATAGATTCTTTCGATTCATCTTTCAAATCTGCGTGCACATTGATTTGTCTTGCCTCATTGATTGACTGCCCCACCATAAATACTTCTGCGATCAATGTTTCT
>CAWUWQ010000050.1:0-4846 GCA_963926065.1 uncultured Algoriphagus sp. | reverse complement strand
AGGAAAGCCAAAAACCTCTGGATATAATTCAATGATTTATTAGAAAAATTAATATTTGTGAATAAATAGCGAAAAATCTAGCGAAAAATACCCTGTACAGGGTATAAAACTCCAAAAGTCATCTTGTACATTTATGTCAGGGTGATAAACAACTTTTTATACTATTTTTTTTTAGAAAACTTTTAAGGGACTTTTTATATTATTTTTTTATCACTTTTTCTAAAAATATTCCGGGTCTCTTGGGACTTTTTTTTATACCTCTCCAAAGCATTTTAACTTAATTTTGTCTTGATACTTTAGAAGTTGGATCGATTAGAAAATAACTGCGTATCTAGCTTAAATGAAGCCCCATATTTAATAGAATCTCACTTCGCAGTCAGGATTAGTCTTTTTGAAATTGTCGATAGAACGTTGACTTAATCTCGTATTGAAGCAGGAAAGCTTTTTGAGACTCCCTAAATCCTCAATAGGTCTCAAGGACCTTAAATTAGTACTGGCTACATCCAACTCTTCCAGGCTCGATAGACTTTCTAATCCCTTGAGTACTCTCAGATTTGTTCCAGAAATATTCAGGACTTTCAGATTCTGAAGTGGGGAAAGTGAGGTCAAATCCTCTATTCCTGTATTGCCGATATTCAGCTGATCCAGTTTTACTAATTTACTAACAGGTGAGAAGTCAATTACCGGGACTTGAGAGATAGTCAACTTTTCCAACAAGCCAAGCTCAGCTACGGGCAAGATCGAAGCTAAAGGAGCGTCAAAAATCGTCAGAGAACGAAGATTGACAAAGATCGTTAGCGGAGAAATATTACCAATAGAAAGACTTTGAAATGATAGTGAGGATACAGAAGTCATTCGGTGCAGTTGCTCTTCGGAAGGCTTCTCCCCCATTTCAAACTGCTTTCTAAAGATCCCTTGCCAAACAGGGTCAATGCCTTCCCACCAAGAATCCAACTCATCGATACGATAAATGATAGTTAGCTTTGGCTTCTGTAAAAGAATCTCTGGAATCTCTTCTGGGAAAATTTTAGAATTATCTACGTTGATGTAAGCTAGATTTTCAAGTGCTAAAACATCCATAATTGATTCGACGGGACTACCTGCCAAGTCAATTCGAAGTAGTTTATCGTTTTCACTAATTGGAGCAATTGAGCTCACATTGGTATTTTTCGCTATGATTTCAACTAACGTTCTCACTTCACTCAAGGGAATCAAATCTTGAACCGGAGTACCCGAAAAATCAACTTTCTCCAACTTTACAAATCGTGTAATTGGGTTCAGTGCTTCGATTCCTGATTCGCTTAAATCTAAACTCGTCAAACCGATGGTCTGAGTCAGGATTTCGATCGATGGATCGTCAGAGGAAATGGATGGAAATTCCTTTTTAAGGACCGCCTTCCAGTTTGGAGAAAGCTTTTCCCACCAAGAATTCAGATCTTTCACATGACGAATCAATAACACCGTCGGATTACTTCGAATAAAATTATCCGCTGAACTCACAGAAAGTCCCGTCTCATCGACCAGTACTTTTCGAAGCGATTTTTTACCACTTAGGGAAGAGATATCAGTCAACTGAGTTTTGGTCAGATCAATCACTTCAAGCTCATTGAATCCTACGAATACCGAAAGATCAGTAAGATTGGTTTCTGAGAGATTCAAATACTTTATGGATGTAAGGCTTTGAAGGGCGGAGAAATTGATCAGGTAGTTCTGACTCAGATCCAGTTCTTTGAGGTTTTTCAGCTTTTGAATATGTTCTCCATTGTTGAACCCACTATTTGGCAAAATCAAGCGCTGCAGGCTATCAAATTCATTCAGCACTGCAAAGCTCATAATTGGAGTTTGTGAAGCTTCTAAAGATTGAAGTGACTTTAGATTGGTAAGCAATCCTATGTCAGAAATTTTGGTAGAGGAGATATTTAAGCTTTTCAGCTTATCGGCATATTTGATAAATTGAATGTCGGAGGTTGGGGTGTTTGATACATCCAAATGCTCCAGAAAGGTAATATTCGAAATTGGACCTAAAGCAGTGATTTTGGTATTGCTCAAATCGACATAGCGAAGCTGGCGCAACGCCTCGATAGGACTAAGGTCAAGGATAGCTGTAGTACCTGAAAGATCAAGACTATCTACGCTAACAAATCTATAAAGCTGATTTATATCTATTGAGTCGAATTCAGAAAGCTGGAATCGCGTTTTGAAATAGCTTTTCCATTTCAGGTTGATACCTTTCCACCACTCTAGCAATTCCTCGTCTCTACTGACTTTGGTCGTATAGATACTAGCAATCTTGATTTCCCCTGTTTTTTCTTGAAGATTCACTTCAACAAATCGTGGCTTCGTGTTGGAAACTTTTTCGTTTTTGGTTCCTACTGCAGTAATGGTCTGATCTAATGATGCAATAAAAAAGACAGATCCATCATCCTTTTGATAGGGTTTCACTTCACGTATTTTGAACTTGAAATTAATGTCTTTGTAGAAAAACTCAATGTCTTTCAAATAAGAAGTAACGTCTTTGTTGGTGACTACTTTTCTATCAAGAAGCAAATCGTCTTCTACCTGAACTAGACCATCTCTAAAAATCTTCAAATAGCTCTCACGGATGACTACGTCTTTATCTCGCGCGGAAGTTTCCTTTGAGCCAATGGTATTTAATAGGTATTCCAGAAAGCGAACTTGATCTTCAACCTTTGAGGAATAGCTCTCAATCTCGTCATTGGTGTAGCCTTTTATAGTTTGCGCGAAGCCGGTATAGCTTACAAGGAGCAATAAAAGGGTGAAGGAGATCCTATTAATTCTGATCATAAATGTATTTCTGAATAGTTTCTTTATCACCTGGTCCAAGCTTGACCAGATTAGAAATCAACCAACCTGTATTAAAACCTGGTCGGTTAAACTGATTGACCTCAAAATACCAGCCTTCAATTTGAAAGAAATGGAATTTCACGTCCGATACGGTTTCAAATCGGAGATTGCCAAGTTTCATCTCATAGAGAAACAAGGTCAGGTAATCCGGATTATAATCTGTTTTGGTGAATGCTTCAGGGGCCTTTGCATCCTGAAAAGCCCTTCTCAAATTCATAAAACCCAATTCGTGACTGAGAGGATGAAGAAAATCCTTCTCTCCACCGACAGGTTTATTGAATAATTTCTTAAAAGGTTCGAAGGAAACGTCATCAAATACCCACTCATACCCTAAACGTTCAGGTTGAAGTTTTAAGATGATGGTGACGGGTTCTCTTTTCCCTTTATAAATAAACTGGGTCTGTACCTCAGAATACCAGCCCTCCCGGTGAAAGTTGAGATATTGAGGATAGGATGAACTCAATACCGTATTGATAAATTGAGTTTTAAGTTCTTTTGAGATGGAAGAAGTCTGGTTATCAAACAGGATCTGAATGAAACCCTGCCGAAGGGGCACATTGTGATAAAGTGAATCCTCGGGATAATACCTGGTTTCACCATTTGGAGATTCTTCAGCATTGAATCTTCTAAAAAATTGATTGAGTTGTTTGGTAGATGACGCTAATCTACCGTCATCTTTAATAGTCCCAGGGCCGCCTAAGCCTTGCCCTGGAACTAAAGAGATACTTGCGAAAAATATCGCAATAAAGATGAAGGTTATTCTCATACTGAGGTTTCAGTCACTCTCACGTCTCCGAGCATGACATCCCAAAATTCAATGGTTCTACCCGCAATTTGAGTTTGCTTTTTCTCGACGTAAATGGTGATGTCTTTCTTAGTAGTGTCTTTGTAATTCATACCTGTCTCAATGGATGTACCTTCAAAACGCTGATAAATAGTAATCACACCTACATATCTGCCATCAGGCTGACGCTCTAGGTCAGAGATGTACTGAATATCATACCAAGTAATATTTACTCGATCGTAGTTCAAGGCCATCAATCGCTCAAAGTATCTTCTTACTTTATAATAAGCGATATCATTCGAGTTGATACTTGATACACCCATCTCAGCACCTGGAGCAAAAAGCTCCTCAGCACGATCCATCACTCGGTTGGCCTCAGAAAACTGAGTTTCTTTGCTGCCAATGATACTAATGTATTTGGAAAGGTCTTTTACTTTTTCAAGTGCAAGAGAGTCTATTGCTTGCTTTCTAGTAGGGCTAATATTGTCAGATTGCGCATATACTCCGATGGAGCTCGCAAAGAATAAGCCTAGGAAAAGGGTAAGGATATTTTTCATTTTTCGTGTTTTAGAGGTTAGGCTTTTATTTTCTTCTCAATTCAAGTTCAGAAACTTTACCATTGGCATCAAGTCTGATGTCACTGATGTAGTTAAGATTCTTTTTTGTGTCTTTCAAGTAATCCAGATACTTTTTGATGGTAGTTGGCTCGTCATAATCCTTAATGCCATTTTCTTCATGGATTACAATCAATATTGGAGCCTCTTGATTTGAGAACATTCCCAATGCCTGCTGGATTGATTGGTTTGCTGCATTTACGCTACTTGCGTTAGCAACACCATTAAATGCATTTTCAAGATTTTCAACAGCCATTTCCTCTGCAGATCGTTTTGCTTCGACTGGTGCTGGTGGTGGGGACACTTGGGCTACAGGAGCAGGAGGAGCGGGTGCTGCCACTACTTTCTTTTTGCTTTTACAAGCTCCCAAAGCTAGGAATGCTACAAGGATAATAACCAAGGAGCGATTGAGCGAGAATTGTGTAAATTGTTGCTTCATTTTTAGGGGGGTTAAATTAATTCCGGATTTTTTTTTAAGGCTGAATAAGGAGTAAAAGTAATGAAATTCACATCACTCAAAACAAATCTAGTTCCAATAAAAAAAGACCAATTGTTAATTAAAATTAAAATCCTGTAAACGGTA
>CAWUWQ010000049.1:0-10454 GCA_963926065.1 uncultured Algoriphagus sp. | reverse complement strand
TGCTAGAGGCCATTTTTTCGTAGGTAGTGTAAGTGTCCTGCGAATTATGGGCAGAAGCTGCTGACTCACTCCACTCAATGGAAAGAATTTTTTTTGCCACAAGGGCATCCTCAAGAGTACTTGCCACAATCCCAATTCCATAATCGAGTGAGATTATTTTTAAAACTCCGGGCGAAGCCATGACCTCAGATTCATTTAGTAAAATTGGTTTGGAGCCATGGAGATTTCCTCGTTCGATTACTCCATAGACCATTTCGGGTAAGCGGATATCGATTGAGAACTTCGCCGTTCCATTAACTTTCTCTGGGATATCTTTTCGTGCTATATTTTTCCCGACTAGTTGAAAATCTTGAGTCTTTTTAAGCTGATCTGCTGAAAAACTTGGAATGCTTTCAGGTATTTCTAAGAATGAAACTATTTCGCCATATCCGATTAGCTGGCCGCTTTTTTCATGAATCACAGTGCTTTTTGAAGTAGAAAGCTCCGAAATCGGGACATTCCATTTTTTACCAACGCTTGATAATAAAACATACCTAGCCTGAGCTCCTGCTTGACGCATGGTCATGTAATAACTATTGGTGGTTCGACTCCCCACCGTAAACATCAATTTGGTGTCAGGAGACCAGCCGGGTGATCCATATATTTCGGTTTCTTGGGGCGAAAACTCAGCTATCACCTTTTCCCAATCGGCATCCATCTCTTCTGCAAATAGTAACGGCAAAGAAGTCATTGATCCTTGCCCCATTTCTGAAGCTGGATTGAAAATAGTGATCGACCCGTTTTCATCGAGTTTTACCCAAGCTGTAACTGAATGCTTTTCTAAAATCGCCTTGATTTTTTCAGGACTGGAGCAAGAAATGAGTTGAGGTAAAATTCCAGAAACTCCAACAAAAAGTGCCACACCTCCAGAAGACTTCAAAAAATCTCTTCGACTAAAACTTGATTTTGATTTTCTCATGATCTTAGTCTTTAGTATTTGATTGATTTGAAGCAGCGATTTCTATTGCTTTTATTACCCGGAGATAGGTGCCACAACGGCATAAGATTCCATTCATCTTGGATTTAATCTCTGCTCGACTTGGATTGGGATTCTCTTCCAATAATGCTGCTGCCTGCATAATTTGGCCGGATTGGCAATAGCCACATTGAGGTGCTTGGGCTTCAATCCAAGCCTTTTGTAAGGGATGGTCGCCATTTTCAGAAAGGCCTTCAATGGTTTTTATCTTTTGACCACTTGAGAAATCCTCCACTTGTAAGACACAAGCTCGCAATGGTTCATTGTCTACATGAATAGTGCAGGCTCCACACTGTGCGATCCCGCAACCATATTTGGTACCTGTAAGTCCTAAATGCTCACGAATCACCCATAGAAGTGAGGTGCCTTTTTCGACGCTTACTTCGTAAGTGCTTTCGTTTATTTGAAGAGTATAGTTTGCCATTCTTAGCAATATTTTTTTATAATTTACTGAATAATAGTAGTATGAAAAAACTCGGCTATGGGTTTTGAGAAAATCTCTGGTGTGAAGAATTTATCAAACTGCATTTTATGCGCTAAGTAAAAAGCTGGGGAAACCTTTTACCCTAAAAGCTTATATTTTTTACCAGGAAGTGATTTAAGTATGCCTTCAAACTCTAAGGCTAACAGCTTGGAGGAAAGAAGTCCAAGCGGAATTTCTGTTGAGTATGAAATCAAGTCGATTTCTGATTCCCCCTTTTCCATCAAATGTTTTAATATTATTGCTTCCTCTCCCTCGTACTTACTCAAATCTAACTTAGGATTTTTAATGGCCTGTTCACCTGGCTTAACCCAGTAAAGTGCCTCAGCGATATCTCCAGGACCTGTATAAATATTCGCTTTCATCTTTTTAATCAACTGGTTACAGCCTTCGCTAAAAGGAGACTGGAGGTTTCCTGGAACTGCAAAGACGTCCTTGTCATAGCTATAGGCGATTTCAGCAGTGATCAAAGCTCCTCCTTTTTCAGCGGCTTCGACTACAATCAATGCATCGGAGAGACTCGCAATGATTCGATTTCTGGCTGGAAAATTCCCTGGACTCATTTTGGAGCCTGGAGCATATTCACTCATGACTAAGCCAGACTCTAAAATGGACTCAGCAGTCTTGCGGTGCACTGCAGGATATATTTGATTGATCGGAGATCCCATAACTGCGATTGTTGGCAACCCCACGGCCAATGCTGCTCGATGTGCTTCGATGTCAATCCCATAGGCCAATCCAGAAACAATAGCCGGTTGATAAATGGCCAAATCCTCGATGATTTTTCGAGTGGCAGTTTTACCGTATTGAGTGGCACTTCTTGTCCCGACTATTCCTACTGATCGTTCGAAATTTAGACTTCCGGAACCCTTGGCGAAAAATAGAACTGGGCTATCTTCTTGAACCTTCAATCTACTTGGGAAATCTGAGTCTAAGGGGGTGAAAATTCGATAACCAGATTTCTCACAGGTTTGAATCAGTTCGTCAGACTTTCGGAGAAGCTCTTGTTCCTGATTTCTTAGCTCAAGTAGTCTAGAACCTACTTTTGGTGTTTTTAGGACTTTTCCTTTTGGGAGGGTGAAAAAGTTTTGCGCAGACCCAGCATAAGCAATGATGGCTTTGAAAATACTGGGGCCAATTTTAGGGGCTAATGAAAGCGCAATAAAATAGCGTAATTCCTCAAGACTCAGATTTTGAGTTGTATTGGTCACGGATCGAGATTAAAAAGTCTTTGATTTCCTGCAATTTTTGTACTGCCTCTACTTTATCGATTCCAGCTTCTTTTCCAGACTTGATTACCTCCTGAGCACCTTGAAGGGTATAGCCCTTTTCTTTAACTAGGTGGTAGATATATTTAATCTTTTGAATGTCAGGCTTTGTGTATCTCCGATTCCCTTTTCGGTCTTTTTTAGGATTAATAATATCAAATTCACCCTCCCAATATCGAATTAGAGATGGGGCAACTTTAAACATCTGAGCTACTTCCCCGATGGAATAATACTTTTTTTCTATTTCTCGTTCTTTGTATGGCACGGTAAAAATTGACTTAAGCTCTAAATTAATGAAAATGCAATACTTTGTTAAGATTCAGTGGACTATAAACCGAAAATTTTAGCGATTTATTACTTGAAGCATATCTACAGCGACCAGACCTGCAGTTTCTGTTCGAAGCCGACTCCTTCCCAATGAAACTGGAATAAATTTTTCTTTGATTGCCAGCTGAATTTCCTCCGGAGAGAAATCGCCTTCTGGTCCTATCATGATGAGGTATTCCCCCTTTGATTTTGCGACATCAAGTAAATGATTAGTATGATTTTCATCGACATAGGCTATAAATCGAGTAGCTTCTGATGAAGCACTTTGATTAATGAAATCGGATAGGGAACGGATCGGATTCAGTTTTGGAATTCGATATTTTAAACTTTGTTTGCAAGCCGAAATAATTTTTTTCTGAAGTCTATCTGTTTTTAAAAACGATCGCTCTGAATTGGAGGTTTCGATCAAGGATAATTCGTGAAAACCGATTTCAGTTATTTTTTCGATCATCCATTCCATTCGATCAGGACTTTTTGTGGGGGCTATTGCCAAATGGATATAGAAATCATCCTCTGGTATTTTCGTCGTTTTTTGTACGGAAAGCTTAGCACCTTTTGGATTCGAATCTATAATTACGCAGTCAAATAAATCACCTTGTCCGTTAGTAACTGCTACTTGGTCTCCATTCTTTTTTCGAAGGACTCTAGTCAAGTGTTTTGATTCCTCTGGATCAAGACAAATTTCAGGTGGTTTACAATATTCTTGGAAAAATAACTGCATAGACTATTCTGTTTTGTGAAACAAAAAAAGCACATTTCATTGAAGAAATGTGCTTTTGTAAACAGTAAGGTTAGAAAATTACCCTTTGGAAATTTCCATGCTTACACTTTTACCCTTGATGGTATTGTTTTTCATTCCATTGATAACCTGCTCAGCGTCTCTCGTAGGTACATCTACAAAAGAGAAGTTGTCATAGATATCAATTCCACCGATATTTTTTCCTGAGATACCAGTTTCACCAGCAATGGCTCCAACGATATCATTTGGACGAATTCTGTCTTTTTTACCAAGGTTTAAGAATAGACGAGTCATATTTGCTTCACGCTCACGCTCCGGTCTAGCTGCTCCGTCTCTGCTTCCTCCATCTCTACTTCCGCTATCTCTACTCGCAAATTCTCTTCTTGGAGCTCTTTCGCTACGATCTCCACGCTCACCACGAGGAGAGAATCGCTCATTGCGATCAAATCTTCCGCCACGCTCACGATCTCTACCGCCATCTCTGCTATCACGTCCACCTTCTCTTCGGCGATCTCCGCCAGTTGAATCGATGCTGAAATTTTGTTCGCTGAGCTCTTTTACAACATCACCCATCACTAATTTGATTAGGCCTATTGATATTTGGTCTAGCGTCATTCCATCAGCTAGCATTTGGCCTATAGTAGCCTCAAAGATTTGATTGTCTCCTGGCTTAGCCACTTGAGCAACTACATCTTTTACAAGTTGCGCTTTTTTCAACTCAATTAAATCTGCCACCGATGGAGGAGACATTTTGTTGATTGTTGCTTTAGTATATCTTTCGAGATCTTTCACTTTCATAGCATCTCTTCTTCCAGATACAAAGTTGATCGCTGTTCCTGATTTACCAGCACGTCCAGTTCTACCTATTCGGTGTACATAATACTCCTCATCCAATGGTAGATCGAAGTTGAAAACTGCTTCGACATTATCTACATCAATTCCTCTTGCTGCTACGTCAGTTGCAACAAGAACAGTACAATGTCCTTTTCTGAATTTGCCCATTACTTTGTCTCGTTGAGCTTGAGAAAGATCACCGTGTAGTGCTTCAGCCAGAATTCCTTTAGAACCCAAAGTCTCTGTTACTTCATCTGTCATCCGCTTGGTATTACAGAATACCACACTTAATGCGTATTTATTAACAGTCATCAAACGTGCCATTAAATCCATTTTAAGGTTGTTTTTTACCTCATAATAGACTTGTGATACGGAATCGACTGTCAATTCTTTTTTGGCAACCTTTATGATTTCAGGATTGGTCTGATACTTACGTGTCAAATCCATGATTGGCTTTGCCATAGTGGCAGAGAAAAAGACGGTTTGTCTTTTTGCAGGCATTTCCTGAAGAATTGCTTCGATGTCATCTCTAAAGCCCATGTCCAGCATCTCATCTGCCTCATCAAGAACGATGATACCAGCGCCTTCCAACTTAAGGGTTCCGCGGTTGATGTGATCTTGTACACGTCCTGGAGTGCCGACAACAATCTGAACACCTCTTCGAAGTACTCTGATTTGACGGTCGATAGATTCTCCACCATAGATCGCAACAGAGTTGATTCTTCGGTGGAATTTAGCAAGCTTCTGAATCTCACCTTCTACTTGAACTGCAAGTTCACGAGTAGGGCAAAGAATGATTGCTTGAGGCTGATTCAAATCCGGATCGACTAGATCGATGATTGGGATTGCAAAAGCAGCAGTTTTACCTGTCCCAGTTTGAGCCTGTCCAATGACATCTCTTCCCTGAAGGACGAAAGGTATAGCTTGAGATTGAATTTCGGAAGGTTGGGTATAGCCCATCTCTTCCACAGACTTAAGAATTTCGTCAGAAATTCCCAAGTCGGAGAACTTGAGTGTTTGATCCATGATGTTTCCTTACTTTCCCTGCCATTCGGTCCTAATAAATATCCCGACAAGCGACAGTAAGGAATTCACGGCATGAAAAATTGTTCTATGTCTTATTGACGGTGCAAAAGTAATATTAATTATATTGCTAAGCAAGCTAGGGTCAAATATTTTAGAATATTATTCATTTTTATAAGGGTTTGAGCAAAAAATATTTGGTTATAGGCCTAAATATGGGCGATAAGCCATTAATTCTTCTTAAATAATGTTGAAATTATTTTTAAAATTCCGGTAGTGTTGGATTAAATAAACGATTTATCATCACTCGCTTCTTCCATCATTTGCTCTGAAAGATTTTTTCCTAGATAACGATCTATCATTCCATGTGCTACATATAGAAGCGGGGTCAAAGCAAGAGCAACCGTGAACTTGTATAAATAATTAATAAGCCCCACTGCGAGAACTTGGCTAAGGCTCCAATTTCCAAAAATATAAAAGGCAATCCCTAGTACAACAAATGAGTCAATAAACTGGGAGACAAAAGTAGATCCTGTGGCTCTAAGCCAGATTTTCTTTTCTCCTGTGATAGCACGAAGCTTTTGGAAGACATACACATCGATGAGTTGTCCCAATAAGAATGCGGTTAAGGAGCCAAGGATAATTCCTAAGCCTTGCCGAAAGATGGTGTTGAAAGCATAGCTAATGTTAAAGCTTTCGCCTGTCGGTGTTATGGCATTGACCTCTAGCCAGAAATCAGCAGGCGTCAACCATGTCACAAAACTGATCACCAAAAAAGCATAGGCAACCAATCCAGCTGTTAAAAAACTGATTTTACGAACGCCCTTTTTGCCAAAATACTCATTGATAATATCAGTGGTAATGAATACCACAGGCCAAATCACAGCGCCAGCAGTCAAATTAAAATCCAGGATATAAGTATCAAAGAAATTCCAATTGACGGGATTCAATCCCAAAGTTTTTTCTGCAGAAAAGATCTTAACACCAATAATCTCTGCTAGGACCGCATTAGTCAAAAAGATGCTGCAAAGAATGATAAATAGATTACTCTTTCTAGAATTTTCGCTTGAATTCATATCACATAGGTTTTACCTTCTTCACTCAATTCGCTTTCAGGAAATTCGGACTGTGCTTCAGCTAATAGTCCTTCCAATTTGGCATACCTAGAGGAAAAATGTCCTAATAAAAGCTTTTTAGCCCCACAATGTTTTGCGATTTCTCCCGCTTGCTTGGCTGTACTATGGAATGTTAATCCTGCACGCTCGCGGTCTTGTTCCATAAAGGTGGATTCATGGTAGAGTAAATCTGCCCTTCCGATATGATTTTTTAGACTGGGGTCGAAAATCGTATCTGAGCAAAAAGCATAAGATCGCAAGGGAGGAAGAGGGTAGGTGTATTCTTTTACCTTGAATATCTCTCCTTCCTGAGAATAATAATCAATCCCAGCACGAAGGGATTTAATTCCTTCGATGCTCAATTCCTTTTTCTCTATTTTCTCCTTCACTAGACTTCTAAGACCAAATTTTTCTCGGATCAAGAATCCTGTGGTTGGGATCCTGTGCTTTAATGGGAAACTATAAACTTGAAATAGTTTTTCGTCTAGTAATAGATACATTTCATCCGTTTTTGTTTGGACAAAATTGATCTGATATCCAATCTTTGTATCACTCCATCGAAAGTGTGTAGTAATTATTTCATCAAGACCTCTCGGCCCAAAGATGGTTAAAGGAGTTTGTCGCTTGGCAAGATGGTAACTTGATAGAAGCCCGACCAATCCTAAGTAATGATCTCCATGAAGATGACTGATGAAAATGTGATTGATTCGGGATATTTTGATCTTATATTTTCTGGCTTGAATCTGCATTCCCTCTCCACAATCAAGCAACAAAAAATCCTGCCCAAATCTAAGGATTTGGGCAGTGTGATTTCTCCCATGAACTGGGATGGATGATGTATTTCCTAATACTGTGATTTCAAAATCTGGAATCAACTTTCTTCCTCCTCTTCTTCTCCTTCTCCGCCTTCGATTTCATGCATAAAAACCGCTTCGCTAGCTTCATCCAAGTTGGCAACCAAGTTCAGTTTCTTATCCAGCATTGAGATTTTCAAAAGCTTCATAACGTGATCTTGAACTCCTGAGATCAAGAATATTCCATTTCGGCCAAATTCACGATCTCCGACTAATAAGGCACTTAAGCCTGAAGAATCCACATATTTTACTTGACTCATATCCAATACTAAATTTGTAAAGCCTTCGGCATGGATGGTTAAGAGTTCTGATTTAAGGACTGGGGCCAATAGTGAATCTAACTTCTCCTCCATCGGAGTGAAGATTACGTACTGTTCTTTTTTATCAATTGTATATTTCATAGTCGGTAGGTTAGTTTAAATGATTTAGGATCGCACTTTCAATTCTCGATTCGATGGTGGAAGTATCTGCTTTTTGAAATGCTTCGCCGGTGATTTTTTCGAATAGCTCAATATAGCGTTCAGAAATGCTTTCTACAATTTCATCTGTCATTTCCGGAACAGTTTGCCCATCCTTCCCTTGAAAACCGTTAGCGATAAGCCATTGTCTGACAAATTCCTTTGAAAGTTGTTTTTGAGTGACTCCATTTTTTTGATTTTCAGCATAGCCATCAGCATAAAAATACCGGGAGGAATCTGGCGTATGGATTTCATCTATAAGTAGAATGTCATCACCATATTTCCCGAACTCATACTTGGTATCCACCAGTATCAGTCCCATTTCGGCAGCCATTTCTTGTCCTCTTTGAAAAAGTGCTCTCGTATATTTTTCCAAGACGAGATAATCAGCTTCAGATACGATTCCTTTAGCTAAGATATCTGATCTTGAAATGTCCTCATCATGACCTTGGTCTGCTTTGGTAGTAGGAGTGATGATTGGCTGAGGAAATGGATCATTCTCATGCAATCCTTCTGGCATTTCAACTCCACAAATCATTCTTTTTCCATCCTTATATTCTCTTGCTGAGTGCCCAGCTAAATAGCCACGAATTACCATTTCCACTTTGAATGGCTCACATTTCTTACCTATTGTCACATTCGGGTCAGGAGTTGCCGTCACCCAATTTGGAACAATATCCGAAGTGGCCTTTAGGAATTTAGCTGCAATTTGATTTAGAACTTGACCCTTGTAAGGTATTGGTTTAGGAAGCACCACGTCAAATGCAGAAATCCTGTCTGAGGCGACGACTACTAACTCTTTTTCAAAAATATATACGTCTCTTACTTTTCCTTTGTAAAAACCCGTTTGAGCGGGTAAGTCAAAATGAGTCTCTTTGATGGCGTTGGTCATGAATAAAGCATTTTGGCAAAAATATAAAAAGCTTGGCCTTTCTTATCTTGTGTTGGCCTTTATTTATTGGTTAAATCGCCTTCTTCGTAGGTTTTAGATTTAATAAGTACTCCGCTTTCATCGAAATACTCTCTTTTCCCATGGAGGAGGCCTTTATCGTGTCTTCTGATTTCTTCCAAAGATTTATCAGCTCGGAAGTATTTAATCTCACCTTGAATTTTCCCTAATACATAATTAGCTTCGAAATACAGGGCACCATTGGGATGGTAATTTATCTCTTGAATTACAGTATTGATGCTGGTTAATTTTGTCCGCTGTCGAAGGGTTCCAGCTTCATAGTATTTCTCAATCGGCTGGGTTGGTGCTCCTTTTTTGAAAACAGCTTTAGATCTCAATTTTCCGTTGGCATGATATTCTAAAAGTTCTCCATCAGGAATCCCTTTTTTATAGAAACCAACTCGTTCTGGTTTTCCGTCTTCATAGTTTAATTCATAGGCTCCGTCTAATAGACCCTCAGAATATTCCCGACGTGATTTGATTTCCCCGTCAGGATAATAGAAAGTTTCGATACCTTCCAAAACGCCATTTTTGTAATTGATCTCGGCCATTAGTTTTCCTTCTTCATCAAACTCTTCATATAATCCTTCAATTTTCCCATCAATAAAATTGCGCTTGACTGAAGTGATACCTGAAAGGTGAAAATCGATGCTTTGGCCGTTAGGCTTATTGTTGGAGAAAATAGTCTTGCCCTTGATCTCGCCATCCGGGTAATAGCTGTTCACCTCACCGCTGATTTGATTATTTACATAAGTGGATTCTTGCTCGATCGCTCCTCCAGGATAAAAGCTCACTACACGACCATTTCTCTCATCTGATTCATAGGGAGTCAACCTAAGTGTGTCGCCGTTAAGCGGATTTAAATCTAAAAATATCCCATGCTTTTGATTGTTTTTGAGAAAACCAATTTGGACTAGTTTCCCTTCTTCATCAAAACGCTTTACCTCACCCTCAGCTTTCCCATTTATCCGAAAGTAAATCTCTTTGATCAAGGTTTTTTCCTCATCGTAGTAGGTACGGATAGTGTCTTGGGCTTGTAGGGAGCCAGAAACCAGAAGAATTAATAAGATAGCTAGTTGGCGCATGCCTAAAATTAAAAAACCGCAATGGATTTCCACTGCGGTTCATAGTATAATGAAATTATAGTTTTTCGATGACCAAGGCTGAAGCTCCGCCACCACCATTACAAATACCGGCTACTCCTATAGATCCTGATTTCTGGTGAAGGACAGAATTAAGCGTAGATATAATTCTAGCCCCCGAGGCTCCAAGAGGATGGCCAAGGGCAACAGCTCCACCAAATACGTTTATCTTATCATTATCCAATTTCAATTCCCGTTGGTTGGCAAGAGCTACCGCTGCAAAAGCTTCATTGATTTCATAGAAATCTA
>CAWUWQ010000048.1:0-4939 GCA_963926065.1 uncultured Algoriphagus sp. | reverse complement strand
TCATTTTGTCATACTCCACTACCATGGCACTTTCTACGCCTTTTCCCTGATGCTCTGGCACAACTCCAAAGACTAAGCCCAGCATTTTATTGGGAGGAGAAAAGGTCTTGTACCAAAGGAATTTGAGTTTGCCGATAAGATCCATTTTTCCATTCACGTGCTTGAAAATCTGATTGATTTCGGGGATCTGAATAAACATGGAGATAGGCTCTCCTTTGTAAAAACCAAAATAGATCAGCTTGGGATCGATTATCGGCTTCATCTTCCCAAACATCAACTGCGCTTCTTTCAAGGAAAGTGTTTTCCCCATATGCCTAGACCAGGCCTTATTATAGGTGGTCATAAAGTATTCCGGAGCTTTTTCTTGGAGCTCTTTCCCCTTGATGTAGCGAAAGGTATAATCTGGGTTTGCCAAAATCACATTTGCCCGCGCAATCAACTTATCATCGAATCCTACATTTTGCACATTTCTGGCATAAGTGAATTGTTTGAAATAAATCTCAAAACCGTAATTCTCGAAGAATTTTTGATAATAGCCGAAGTTCCACGGCATGTTATAATTCGGTTCGGAAAATCCATCCACGAGAAGTCCCCACCACTTGTCCCGCTCACCAAAGTTGATCGGACCATCCATGGCTTCCATCCCTTCATTTTCCAGCCAGACTTTTCCAGTATCAAAAAGCAAAAAAGCAGCTTTCTGATCATCAATGCATTCGAAGAATCCCAATCCGCCAGTCGGTTGCTTTTCCTTCATTTTGGGGTTAACGAAAGCTGCGATTCGGCCGATGGTTTGACCATTATCACCTTCTAAAAGCCAGCGTTTAGCTTTCGCTCCATTTCTAAAAAGCTTATTGGTCTCGGGATGAAAAAGTCCTTCAATATCCTTATCCAGCGGGTGAATCCAGTTTTTTTCATTTTGATAAAGCCTAACGGCCATCTCAATAAATTCCTTCTCCTGAGCAGGAGTACTGACTTCGATTAATTTCATTCGGGTGATTTTGATCGGCTAAATTAGAGAAATGGAGGCAAAGGGACAAAAATTACCGTCTCGGAGCTAGATTCGGATAATCTGTGATAATTCCATCCACGCCCATTTCGAGAAGCTTTTCCATCTGAGGGGTAGTATTCACGGTCCAAGGAATTATTTTCATCCCTTTTTCATGTAGCGTCTGGATGATTTCAGGAGTCAAACCCACAAAGTATGGAGAGAAAATCTCGGGTTGAAAATCCAATTCCTCCAAATCTGTTGTGTAAGTTGCCGCATTCTCTACCAGCATGGCTAGCGGCACTTCAGGGTAAGTAGCATGGATGTATTTCAGTACACGGAAATCAAAAGACTGTATATTCACCCGCTCCCAACCGATCGATTCGGAAATCAACTTGACCACTTGATCGGAAAAATCGGCTACTTCAGGATGGTAAACTCCATCTCCCTCGGGGCTGCTTTTGATCTCAATATTATAGCGAGGCGCAGGAAGATTCATATCCTCGGCGTATTTCTCAGCCACCCCAAAAACGTCTTTCAATAGTGGCTTGGCAGCAAAAAACTTGACTTGCTGCGGAAATCCCGCATGAACTTTCGTCCCACAATCAAATCCCAAAATCTCACGATAGGTCATTTCATACAGATTATAAGAATGATCTTTCGCATCAATAGCGGCTCCATCTGGAGTCAGGCAAATCACCGGATTCATAAATGGCTCATGCGAAAGAATCACTTCCCCGTCTTTGGTGATCGCCAGATCCATTTCCAATGTAGTTGCCCCCAGATCCATCGCTTTGATCATGGCAGGAATAGTATTCTCAGGCATCAGCCCTCTGCTGCCCCGATGGCCTTGGAGATCGTAAGTGAATTGAGCTAAAACAGTCATGGGTAAAAGTGCGAGCAGTGAAAGGAGAATTTTCTTCATGTTATAAAAATAAAGCCCTTTCCCTGAATTGTCAGAAAAGATTGGTTAAGAAATGATGAATAATATCCTCTAGCTATTTCTAGCTTTCCTGCTTCTCCATTTTATTCTGCTGCTAGAGAAGCAGGACTTTGTCGTCCTATTATATGCTGCTTTTTGAAAAGCAGTTTAAACAAAAATGCTGCTTCCGGAGAAGCAGCATAACTATGTTAGATTTAAGAAGGGACGTTAAAGTACCTCTCCATACAAATCAAATTCTGTCGCTTCGGTGATTCGAGCTTCGACAAAGTCACCTACTCTACAATAATGCTTAGCCGCATCAATCAGCACCTCATTATCTACTTCGATCGAGTCAAACTCTGTTCGGCCGACGAAGTGTCCGCCCTCTTTCTTATCGATTAGCACTTTAAAGGTTTTGCCAATTTTTTCCTGATTCAGATCATAGGAGATTTGCTCCTGAATTTCCATTAGATGATTTGCCCGCTCTTGCTTTACTTCCTGAGGAGTAATGTCTTCCATGGTATGCGCATGGGTATTTTCCTCGTGAGAATACGTAAACACACCTAATCGCTCAAATTTCATTCGCTCCACAAAGTCCACCATTTCTTGGAATTCCTTTTCTCCTTCTCCCGGGTGTCCCGCAATCATGGTCGTACGTATCGCAATCTCTGGCAAAATATCACGGATACTATGAATCAGTTCTTCCTGCTTTTCGCGGGTTGTTCCTCTTCGCATCGCCTTGAGTACATCGCTTGATCCGTGCTGCAATGGAATATCCAAATAATTACAAATGTTTGGACGCTCTTTCATTACTTCGATCACTTCCATCGGAAATCCTGTCGGATAGGCATAATGCAAGCGGATCCAATCTATTCCCTCCACATCAGAAAGGTTCCTCATGAGTTCAGCCAGATTTCGCTTTTTGTACAGATCCAGGCCGTAATAAGTGGAATCCTGAGCAATGAGTAATAATTCTTTGGTTCCTCCAGCGGCCTTGTGTTGAGCTTCCTTTACTAGTTCCTCAATCGGTCGGGAGATATGTCCTCCACGCATCAGTGGAATCGCACAAAAAGAGCAAGGGCGATCGCAACCTTCTGAAATCTTCATATAGGCATAGTGAGCCGAGTGCGTCAATAATCGCTCTCCGACCAACTCATGCTTGTAATCTGCTTTGAATTTCTTCAAAATCGCAGGCAAGTCCCGCGTCCCAAAAAATGCATCGACCTGAGGAATTTCTTTTTCCAAATCGTCTTTGTAACGCTGCGAAAGGCAACCTGTCACATAAAGCTTGTCCACCAATCCTTGCTCCTTGGCTTCGACATATTGTAAAATCGTGTCGATCGATTCTTGCTTTGCATTGTCAATAAAACCGCAAGTATTGATAATCACAATATTGTTATCATCCGAATTGGACTCATGACTGGCATCAATACCGTTTCCGCGAAGTTGGGTGAGGAGCACTTCGGAATCCACCAGATTCTTGGAGCAACCCATGGTGATGATATTGACTTTGTCTTTTTTTAAGGTTCTCGCTTTCACAGAATATCGACGTTTTGAGGGGGCAAAGGTAAGGAAAAGTCACAGTTATTTTTTCTTTACCGCAAAGGCGCAGAGAACGCTAAGTAAAACGCTAAGTCTTTTTTCAATGTCTCCATGATGACAGATGGTCTTAAGAGAATGGTAAACAACCTTTAGAACAAGGCATATTAATCTTTGCGATTCTTCTCTGCGAACTTGGCGGCTCTGCGGTGAAAAAAATATTTTTCTTCATTTACCGCAAAGTCTCGGAGAGCGCTAAGTAAAACACTAAGTCTTTTTTCAATGTCTCCATAATGGCAGATGGTTTTAAGAGAGTTGTAAACAACCTTTAGAACAAGGCATATTAATCTTTGCGATTCTGCTCTGCGAACTTGGCCCCTCTGCGGTGAAAAAAATATTTTTCTTCATTTACCGCAAAGGCCCAGAGAACGCTAAGTAAAACGCTAATTCTTTTTTGATAACCAATCTCTCATCCCAGTTACCGCTCGGATTACTGCCTTTTCATGTTCCAAATTTTCATCCTGCCCAAAATAAAAAAGTCCTGAGATGGGCACCATCCCCAATCGATCTGCTTCATTAACTTAAAATTATGTGAAAAAGCAACCAAAACTTATCAAAAAACAGATGAGACAAGTCGGTTTTCCCTTTATCAAAATCAGTGTTATCATTTCATTAAATGAAAAGATTTTTGTTAAACTAAGCTTAATCGAAAACAGTCGTGAGATGCGCTTACTATGGCTACTTTTGAAACATACAGCAAAACTTTTTAACTCCTTGCATTTATTTTTTACCCCGGCCTAGGTCGGGGTTTTGCATTTTATAGCTTTAAATTGACTAAAGCCACTTTTTAAGGCTAACACCTTCTAAACTGACAGAAGGCTTGATTATTGGCTTTGCAAAGCCTAAAACCTCGTTTAACTTAGTGCTCAAATCCCATCCTAATGGCCGAACTTACCCAATCAACTTTATTGAATTTCGATCGAAAAAATTATTCAGACGAAACCCTCCTTTCGCTCTATGAATCCTTAATCATGCCCCGAAGGATCGAGGAAAAAATGTTGATTCTATTGCGTCAGGGTCGGATTTCTAAATGGTTTAGCGGCTGGGGTCAAGAAGCAATTTCCATCGGGGCTGTAAATGCCTTGGCGCAAGATGAATACATTCTCCCGATGCATCGGAACTTAGGGATTTTCACCGGTAGAAAGATGCCGCTGGAAAAGCTTTTTGCTCAGTTTCAAGGCAAAGCTTCTGGCTTCACCAAAGGTCGGGATCGCTCATTTCACTTTGGAAGCAATGATCATCATATCGTGGGAATGATTTCTCATCTCGGGCCACAGCTGGCTATTGCCGATGGGATTGCTTTGGCTGATACGCTTTCAAAAGAAAGGAAAGTTACCTTGGTTTTTTCAGGAGATGGTGCAAGTTCTGAAGGAGATTTTCACGAAGGATTGAATGTCGCTGCAGTATGGAAGCTCCCGGTGATCTTTGTGGTG
>CAWUWQ010000047.1:0-6296 GCA_963926065.1 uncultured Algoriphagus sp. | reverse complement strand
ATTTTGATTATTATTTTACCAGTTCTACTTGGATAACTTGGTTTATATCCAATTCAAAAAATTCTTTATGAATGTTGAATTCGAGCTCACCATCCAAAGGTTGCTTTGGTAAATAAGTCCCATCCTCTTGCATGACATATGAGTTCACATTATCTCGAAGATTATAAGAGATGATATTCATCAATTGCTTTTCTAATAGGGGTGCATCGATTTGAAACAAGGATTCCAATCGTTTGTCAAAACTTCTCACCATCATATCAGCACTTCCAGCATACGTCCGGGTTTTCCCATTGTTGTGGAAATGATAGATTCTGGAGTGCTCCAAGAAGTCCCCAACTATTGAAATCACCTCTATATTATCGCTCAAGCCAACGCGACCAGGTCTCAAACAACAGATCCCTCTAATGATCAACTTCACTGTCACACCGGATTGAGAAGCTCTGTATAATGCATAGATAATTTCAGAGTCCTCCAAGGAATTAACCTTAATAAAAACTCCACTTGGCAATCCATTTCGGGCATTTTCAGCTTCTTTCTCAATAAATTCGATCAGTTGATTTCGCATATCACGGGGTGCAGTGATCAGATTTTGATACTGACTCGGCATGGAATGACCGGTGATTACGTTGAAAAATTCCGATACATCATTTGCCAAGACCTCATTAGTAGTCAATAAACCGATATCAGTATAAAGTCTAGCGGTGTCTTCGTTGTAATTACCCGAACCCAGATGTACAAATCTTGTGATCTCTCCGCCATCTCGTTTTACGATGAGCAATAGTTTAGTATGGGTCTTCACATTCGAAATACCATAAATCACAAAACAGCCAGCTTTTTGAAGTTTTTTCGCTTCGCGAATATTGTTCTCTTCATCAAATCGAGCTTTAACTTCAAATAGTACGGAGACATGCTTCCCATTTTCTGCCGCACGAAGTAAAGATTTGGTGATACGACTATCCTTCGCAAGTCGGTAGATAGTCATTTTGATCGCCATCACATCTGGATCATCTGCAGCTGAATCGATTAGATCCAAGATGGGGTCAATGTTATTATAAGGCTGGTGAAGAAGAATGTCCTTTTCTTTCAACACTTCGAAAATATCAACCGTCCCTTCATCCTGATAAGAAAGTGGTTTGACTGGAGGATGAACTTGAGGAAGACGCTCTTTAAATCTTTTATTTCCGACAATCTGCCATAGCCCAGTGAAATCTATCATGCTGGCTCGTTTCACTAAGAAAATGGAATCCATTTTCAAATTCCATCGCTCCAACAAGGAGTTGAGCATCCATTTGCTATAACCCTCTTCAATCTCTATTCGAACCACGCGACCAGTCTTTCGCTCCATTAATTTCCGCTTCACTTCTTCCAAGAAGTTAGCATCCATATCTTCACTCTCCTCCAATGTAAAATCCCCATTTCGAGTAATTCGAAAAAGACTTATTCCTGCGATTTCCACATTCCGAAATAGGGAAACTATATTCTCACGAATGACCTCTTCGATTGGAATCAAGAAAAGTGAATTTTCTCTTTCTATTTCAAAAAATCGAGGGATATTGGCAGGAATCTGTACGAAGCTTAGCTTTCGCATATCCTTTCGTTCTCCGGGGCTCGTTGTCAGCACCCCAAAAACCAGAAGCTTATTCATCAAAATTGGAAAAGTCCGATACCCATCATACACCATAGGTGTTAGCATAGGATAAATTACTTTCTGAAAATATTGATGAACTTTTTCTTGCTCAGCTTCGGTAAGCTTGGAAATATTTCCAAGCGTAATGTTCTCATCATTTAGCTCAGGTAAGATCACTTTGGTGAAATGATCATGCTGATCTTCGTGAAACTGTTGCGATTTTTTTATCAGTTTCGCTTTGAAAGGCTCTTCTCGCAAACCTGAATAATCGATTCGCTCCTTCTCGTAATCGAGGTAATTATAAAGCGAGCCAACTCGAATCATGAAAAATTCATCCAAGTTGGAAGCCGTAATCGCAAGAAACTTCAATTTCTCAAATATTGAACGATGGGTCTTTTTAGACTGATCTAATACTCGATCATTAAAAGTCAACCAACTCAAATCCCTGCTAACAAGGTCACTTTTTTGGATAATCGAATCGTATTTATCAGCAGCAGCTATTTTCATAACTCAACAATTAATTTCAAAGGATTTGATAGATTTAGCTATCTGGTTTAGATTGACTGTGACGAAAAAAAAGGGCTGAAAAGCCCTTTTTTTAGGAGTCTATTTTGGCGTATTTCGCATTCTTTTCAATGAAGTCTCTACGAGGAGCAACTTCATCTCCCATCAGCACGCTGAACAAATGATCTGCTTCAGCAGCAGATTCAATATTCACTTGCTTGATAGTACGAACGCTTGGATCCATAGTTGTAGTCCACAATTGCTCAGGATTCATTTCACCTAGACCCTTGTAGCGCTGGATTCCCACACTGTCTTCACGACCATCTTTTGCCATTTCGGCCGTAAGAACTTTCCGTTCTTCTTCATTCCAGCAATAACGCTCGTCTTTACCACGCTTCAAAAGATAAAGTGGTGGCAAAGCAATATAAACGTAACCGTTTTCAATCAAGGCCTTCATATATCTGAAGAAAAGGGTCAAAATTAAGGTCCGAATGTGTGAACCATCAATGTCCGCATCCGTCATGATTATAATTTTGTGATATCTCAAACCAGACATATCCAATTCCTTATCATCCTCTAGCGTACCAAATTTGACTCCTAATGCGGTGAGAATATTCTTGATTTCCTCGTTGTCGTAGATTTTGTGCTCATGTGCTTTCTCTACGTTTAGGATTTTACCTTTCAAAGGAAGGATTGCTTGGAAATCCCGATCTCGTCCCTGCTTGGCAGAACCACCTGCAGAGTCCCCTTCGACTAGATAGAGCTCGCAAACCGTAGGATCACTATTCGCACAATCGGCTAATTTCCCAGGCAAGCCACCTCCTCCTAATATACTCTTACGCTGCACCATTTCACGTGCTTTTCGCGCTGCATGTCGAGCTTGAGCTGCCAGAATTACTTTTCCAACAATAGTTTTAGCTTCACGAGGATGCTCTTCCAACCAAGATTGAAGTGTCTCAGATACTGCGGAGTCTACCGCTCCTACCACATCAGAGTTGCCCAATTTGGTCTTGGTTTGCCCTTCAAACTGAGGTTCTTGAACCTTTACAGAGATCACAGCTGTCAAACCCTCTCTAAAATCATCACCAGTAACTTCCAATTTCAACTTATCGAGCATGCCCGATTTGTCTGCATAAGATTTTAGAGTTCTCGTTAGAGCTCTTCTAAACCCAGTGACGTGAGTACCTCCTTCGTAGGTATTGATTGTATTCACATAAGAAACCACGTTCTCAGAGTAGGAATTATTATAATTCATTGCTACCTGCACTGGAACATCACCTTGTACAGTCTCTATGTAAATAGGGTATTCGATGATTTTTTCTCTACTGACATCTAGATATTGAACAAATTCAACTAAGCCACCTTCAGAGTAAAATTCATCTGATTTATAGGTACCATCGTCTTCCTTTTCTCTAAGATCAGTCAAATAAAGACGAATACCGGCATTCAAAAAGGACATCTCACGAAGCCTGTTAGCGATCGTTTCGTATTTATATTCGGTTAAAGTGAAAATCGAATCATCTGGAGTAAACTGGATGGTTGTTCCTCTTTTTTCTGTTTTGCCTATCTGCCTAGCTGAATATTGAGGCACTCCGATTTTAAATTCCTGTTCGGTAATGACTCCATTACGATAGACAGTTGCTTTCAGATCCTTGGAGAGTGCATTCACACAAGACACACCTACACCGTGCAGACCTCCTGAAACTTTGTAAGTATCTTTATCGAATTTACCACCAGCATGCAGCACAGTTAGCACTACCTCGAGTGCAGATTTTTTCTCTTTCTCGTGCATGTCAGTCGGAATACCACGACCATTATCTTCTACCGTGATGGAATTGTCTTCGTTGATCGTCACGCGAATGGTATCACAATGACCTGCCAACGCCTCATCAATGGAGTTATCTACAACTTCCCAAATGAGATGGTGTAGTCCTTTGAAACCGATGTCACCAATATACATTGCGGGTCTTTTTCGAACTGCTTCCAGACCCTCGAGTACTTGAATATTACTTGCACCGTATTCTTCTGGATTCTTAGCTTTTTCTTCACTCATATTTTTTTGGGGAAAACCCTCTGAATGGGCTCAAAAAGGTGATTTTAATATTTTTAGATAAGGTGCAAGATAAGTAAAAAAGTCCACTTAACGCTAACTTCCCCCGCATATTCGGGATAGTAAAAAAGTAAATCTCAACAAACCGAATTCAGAATAAAATTCTGATTATTGGAAATTTACCAAAACAAACCGCTTTATTTCATCCTCAAATACTTGTTGTTCATACCTGTTTTATAGACGATTATATTATTTTGTTTAATTTTATTAATTTTTTGTTAAACAAATATTATTTTCATTTATTTACAATAATATTAATTACAGTATCAACCTAACCCAATAAAAATTATGAATATCAATTTAGCAGCGGAACTAGTTGGACTAGACCGAATCATTAACTCTGACCCAGTAGCCATTACATTCTTCATTGGCTACATGGCAATGCTTGCCTCAGCAGTGTTCTTTCTAGTAGAAAGAGGTTCTGTTGATGGTAAATGGAAGCTTTCGCTTCTAGTGTCAGCACTCATTACAGGTATCGCAGCAGTGCATTACTACTACATGAGAGATTTCTACATGCAAACAGGAACTAGCCCAACAGCATTTAGATATGTAGATTGGACTTTGACTGTACCATTAATGTGCGTGGAATTCTATTTGCTAACAAAGCCATTTGGAGCAAAAGGCTCCACTTTAACAAAGCTTATCATAGCTTCAGTAGTAATGCTTGTGACAGGTTACATCGGTGAAACTTCAGGTATTGATAGCAACATTATGTGGGGAATTTTCTCTACGTTAGGCTATTTATACATCGTATATGAAGTTTTTGCGGGTGATATCGCTCAGCTTGCTAAGGGTTCTAACAGCCCAGCATTAGCCAGAGCAATGTTCCTTTTGAAAATCTTTATTACACTTGGCTGGTCTATCTATCCAATTGGATACATGGTTCTTCCAGGAAACTTGTTGTCAGGATTGTTTGAAGTAAGTTCAATCGACTTATTCTACAACATCGCTGATGCGGTTAACAAAATTGGCTTTGGCCTAGTAATCTATTCTGTTGCTGTTGCTGAAACTGCAAAGAACAAGAAAGCTTTAGCTTAATTCTAATTTGGCTATCTCCACTACGGAGGTAGCCATTTTTTTCACCCATGGATACCTACGACTTTATTATTGCCGGAGCCGGCTGTGCAGGGCTTAGTTTGGTATATCATCTTGAGCAAAGTCTTTTAAAAGGTTCTAAGATCCTTCTAATCGATCCAGCTGGCGATGAAATCCCCAACAAGACTTGGTGCTATTGGGCTGAGCAACCTCTTTCTATTCATCCAAAATCAAATCCAGTCGTCAGCTGGAAGAAATTAATCCTTTCTCAAAATAAGTTGACGATCAACCAGGATTTGGGGAGTCTATCCTATTTTCATGTAAGCAGTAAAGATTTTTATCAAAGTATTCATTCCCTAATCCGAAATTCAAAAAACATAACCTTAATTCAAGAAGAGGTTATTGATGTGAAAGAAAACTACTCCAGCGTTGACGTGAAAGTCAAAAGCGGTAAAAGCTATTCCGGCTCAAAGCTTTTTGATTCCAGAATCAATCCAAATACCTCCTTTTCAGACGAGGCTTTGAAGCAGATTTTCTTAGGATGGAAAGTGAAATTTTCAGGTGGTGTATTCGATTCTTCCGCTGTTACACTTATGGATGTAAATCCTGTCGAATCAAATTTATTTTCATTTTTTTACATTCTACCTTACTCATCTACAGAGGCTTTAGTAGAATATACAGCCTACGCCAAAGAAAAAATTGAGGATGCCACCTTGGTTAATTCCTTAAAAACTTATTTAAGCAAATTATCAAATGATTTTACTTATGAAGTAACCTTTGAAGAAAAAGGTGTAATTCCCATGAGTACCCAAATCCCCATTGTTCCTGCTTCAAATCGAATAATTCCAATTGGCACTCGTGCTGGCTGGACCAAATCCTCGACTGGTTATACTTTTCATCGAATCCAGCAAAACTGCGAGAAATTGATTAAAGAAATGACTGAACAGAAAGAACATTCTTCTGATTCAAACCTTCTATCCAGATTTAAATTCTATGATAATATTCTTTTAAATATTGCAC
>CAWUWQ010000046.1:0-6793 GCA_963926065.1 uncultured Algoriphagus sp. | reverse complement strand
ATAAACAAATCGCTTGTCTAATGGCATATCAGCATCAGTCAGCCAAGTATCCAGCAAGGCTTGCAGTTTTGAATCTGCAATTGGCAGTTTTTGAGTTGGATGAAGTAACGCCTCGTCAAAGACAATGGTATTGTAAAAAGCCCCTTGGGTGGGATTGAATTTGATCCCGGGAATATCTCCCAGAATTTCCGTCATCCATTCGCTTCGCCTGCCGATCTGTTCATTCGCATGCTTTCGGTAGGCGTGATATTCAGGATGGCTCATGATTTTGGGTATTGCCAGCTGAGGCAAAATCGTAGAGCAAACCTCGATCATCTTGGCATTTTCCAGCGTCTGGCAGAGTTTGGAAAATTCAGTTGAAACCTCACGATTATAAAATTCCATCCAACCGCATCGTGCTCCTGGCCATGGAAATTCTTTGGAAATCCCTTTTAGCGAAATCGCAGGTCGGTTTCCAATCACCTCCGAAAGACCCACTGCTGTAATCCCATTGTAGGTGATATTTTGATAAATCTCATCGGCAATCAATAGCAAGTTGAACTCGGCCGCAATCTTCACAAAACCTTCAAGTACTTCGCGCGGATAAACCATTCCTGTTGGGTTATCCGGATTGATGATTAGGATACCGACGATGGATGGATTGTACTTGACTTTCAGATACAAATCTTCCATGTCAGGAAGCCACTGATTATCGGGATCGAGTTTATAGGTAATCGGAGCGGTATTGGCATGCGCAGCCTCCGCCGAACTATGCGTAGAATAGGCTGGCGATGGTCCAATAATCCGTGCAGTCGGAATGAGGAATTGGTACAGCTTGGCTATGGCATCCCCAAGTCCGTTAAAGAAAAGAATATCTTCCGCCGTGATCTGAACACCTCCATTTTGATTTGTCAGTTCAGCTAGAAATTTTCGCGTTTCAAGCACTCCTTTGGAATCTGCATAGCCATAAGTTTTATCTTGCTTCAATAGATCAGCAATGATATCTTTCATCCAATCCGGAACATGATTACTCTTCTGAATCGGGTCACCGATATTTTCCCAAGTCATGGTATATCCCAAGGCTTCGATTTGTCGGGCTTTTTTTACGATTCCTCGGATTTCATAGGAAAGTTCTTCGGCACCGGGCCGGAGGAGGAGCTGTCTCATAAGAAAATAGGCTTTAAGGCAAAATAATCGAGAGCAAAGAAACGAAAAAGGGGAATAAAATTTACCTAAATGGATAAAAGTAGAAATTATTTGAAAACAAAAAAGTACTTATTATAGATTACCTTATATGAATGAAACAGACGCTTTTTCAAGGTACGAATACTTACATTTATTGCACCCATAGCAGTATTTTACTGCGTACAAGGTTTAATCTAGTTCGCCTTAGCTTTTGATAGCCCTCTGCCAATCTCTTTGAATATTCTCGTTTAAAAAACTTCTTGCTGTAGTGATTCCAATCCTTATTCGCCTTCTTCTCGTCTTATTTTTCATCTTCCTTATCGACTGGTATTCTTATCAAGCGTTCAAAACACTATTTCCTAACCAAAGCTGGATTAAGATTGGATTTTGGGTCTTTTCTGTTTTTGTATACCTTTTTGTCGCCTACGGTTTTCTGACCTTCAACCGAAGTAATCTCAGCCTAAACTTTGGAAGGCTAATCTCTCTGTTGGTACTATCGTTGATTCCAAAGCTGATCATCCTAAGTTTACTATTTGGCGAAGATTTCATACGCTTTTTAACTGGGACCTATCAATCTGTTTCCGGAAACCATGAAGGAGATTTTTTGCCCGAGCGGAGAAAATTCGTAAGCCAAATAGCATTAGTGCTATCCGCAATTCCTTTTTTAGGAATACTTCACGGAGTATTTGTGGGCAAATACCGCTACCGTGTAGTAAAACATACCTTGGAATTTGACGAACTACCTGCAGCCTTTGACGGCTTTACCATCACCCAGATATCAGACATCCATTCTGGAAGTTTTGACAATAAAAAGAAGCTTGAATACGGTATTGATTTGATCAACAAACAAGAATCCGATGTCATCCTATTTACAGGCGATTTGGTCAATAACCATTCGAAGGAAATGGAACCCTGGATTGAAAGCTTCAAAAAGCTGAAGGCACCCATGGGCAAATACTCCATCTTAGGCAATCATGACTATGGGGACTATATGACTTGGCCTAGTCAAGAAGCCAAAGAAGCTAATATGGAGCGCCTGTACGAAATCCATGAAGCGCTGGGCTTTAGACTCTTGCGCAATGAATCTGTGAAACTTCAAAAGCTTGCCCTGAGCGGAGTCGAATCGGCCGGAGCAAGCATAGACCTGCTGGGCGTGGAGAATTGGGGAAAGGGATTTGGACAATATGGAGACCTTAAGAAAACCGCAGCGAACCTCAGCGATCACAGTTTTAAAATACTCATGAGTCATGACCCTTCTCATTTTGACGAAGAGGTAAAAAACTTCTCCCAATTTATCCACCTTACCTTGAGTGGACATACCCATGGGATGCAGTTTGGGATAGAGATTCCGGGCTTTATCAAATGGAGTCCAGCATCCCTTCGCTACCCGAAATGGGCTGGGCTGTATGAAGAACTAGGCCGCTACTTACATGTAAACCGTGGATTTGGATTTCTGGCCTTTCCTGGCCGAGTAGGTATTTGGCCAGAAATCACTGTATTGAAGCTGAAAAAAAAATAAAGCTCCATTCAATTAGATACCCTCACTGTCCAAGTACCGGTAGTCATCGTGGATGCAATCCTGAACCTATCTCATAGGATTTCAAATCCGAGTAATTGAGAAAATAGCTTAGTAGAATCTAGAATAGATTTGATAGGAAAGATTACAAATCTTCGGATTGAGCTTTGTAATCTAAAAGAGATGATCGGGACTCGAAAATCAGAATTAGTTTTAATTGTCCAAAATGAAAAAAACCTTTGGAATCCTAAAGACCCCAAAGGTTTTATACGCTGCAAAAAGATTGCTTCGCTGACTAGCATTGACGAAACTTCTTCAAGCTTACTGAATTACTTCAAATTCTTATACCGGATACGTCCAGGAGTCACATCACCCAGGCGTTTCTTTTTGCTTTCCTCGTAGTCGGAGAAGTTTCCTTCAAACCACACCACTTGGGAATCGCCCTCAAAAGCCAGAATATGTGTACAGATACGATCCAGGAACCATCTATCGTGGGAAATCACCACGGCACAGCCTCCGAAATTCTCCAAAGCTTCTTCCAAGGCACGAAGTGTATTCACATCCAAGTCGTTGGTAGGCTCATCGAGTAGCAGCAAGTTGCCGCCTTCTTTCAGCATCATAGCCAAATGGACTCTGTTTCGCTCCCCACCTGAAAGTACTCCGACTTTCTTCTCCTGATCCGATCCGCCAAAGTTGAACTTTGAAACATACGCTCTAGAATTGATCTCCTTATTGCCCAGCTTCATTAGCTCATTCCCATCAGATATGGTCTGATAGACACTTTTATTGGGGTCAAGAAAGTCATGCTCTTGATCTACATAGGACAGTTGTACGGTCTCTCCCACCTCGAAATTTCCTGAATCAGGCTTCTCCTGACCAGTGATCAATTTGAAAAGTGTAGTCTTACCTGCACCGTTTGGACCGATAATCCCGACGATCCCACCTTGGGGAAGCGAAAAGCTAAGATTTTCAAAAAGCAACTTATCACCATAAGCTTTGGAGACACCATTGACCTCTATCACTTTGGCCCCAAGACGAGGTCCTGGTGGGATAAACAATTCCAACTTGGCTTCTCTTTCTTTAGATTCTTCCCCTATTAATTTATCATATGCACTCAAACGGGCTTTGCCCTTTGCCTGTCTGGCTTTCGGAGTCATTCGGATCCATTCAAGTTCTCGCTCCAAAGTTTTCTGACGCTTGGATTCAGTTTTCTCTTCTTGCTTCAGACGGTTTTGCTTTTGCTCCAACCAAGAAGAATAATTTCCTTTCCAAGGAATTCCTTCGCCTCGATCCAATTCTAAGATCCAACCGGCAACATTATCCAAGAAGTATCTATCGTGCGTCACGGCGATGACCGTTCCTTTGTAATTCTGTAAATGCTGCTCCAGCCAATGCACCGATTCTGCATCGAGGTGGTTGGTAGGCTCATCCAGTAGCAAGACATCCGGCTCCTGAAGTAATAATCGGCAAAGGGCAACTCGTCGCTTTTCTCCACCAGATAGGTTAGCCACATTGGCATCACTAGGAGGTAGTCTTAGCGCGTCCATGGCTTTATCCAGCATCACATCAAGTTCCCAAGCGTTAGCGGCGTCTAGCTTCTCCTGCACCTCTCCTTGCTTCTCGATCAGCTTATCCATAGCATCAGGATCTTCCATCAACGCTGGATCCATGAATTTCTCATTGATTGCTTCAAACTCCTTGAGCAGAGCCACTGTCTCATGAACTGCCTCCTCCACGACTTCTCTGACTGTTTTAGTAGGATCAAGCTTTGGCTCCTGCTCTAACATTCCCACAGTGTAACCTGGAGACCAGACTACTTCACCAAGGAATTCCTTATCCATTCCTGCGATAATCTTTAAAAGCGAGGATTTTCCAGAACCGTTGAGACCGAGAACCCCGATCTTGGCACCGTAAAAAAATGAGAGGTAGATATTTTTTAAGACTTTTTTCTGTGGCGGGAAGACTTTAGAGACCCCAGCCATTGAAAAGATGATTTTTTCAGAACTCATAGGTTAAATTTTTACTGTATTAAAACTCGAAAGAAATCAAAGATGGCAAAAAAACCCCTTTCTTAGGATAAGTGCTTTTGAATTAATTAATTTGCGAAAAGTTGAAAACGACCACCTAAACCCAATTGTAGCGCTATGGACCATCCTTATGGATACATAAAAGAGAATAAAGTTTTTTTGAAGGGTTTTTTAGGACAGGCGGATCGGCAGATTGGAGAAGTAAAAGAAAATGAGACCTCGACACTAAACTACTTTGAGGCTCGATTTGAGCAACTCAGCGAGAAGGTCGAAAAATTAAAATCTGATATTCAAGAAAACGAAAACAAGGGATCTTTTCTGATGAAGTTGATTCACTTGAGAGAATCTTTGATGAAGGCAGATGCACTCGGAGACTTCATTCCTTTGATCGAGGACCTAAATACACAGGAAGCTTTTCTAAATGAAATCATCCAAAGTAATCGCGAAAAAAACCTAGAGGTAAAACGTGTACTAATACTAGAAGCGGAGGCCATAAAAGAAGATACCGACTGGAAAGAAACCACAGAGGCATTTAAAGAACTGAAACTTCGCTGGATCAAAACAGGACCAGTAGAAAAAGACTTGCAAGAGCAGATCGAAGAAGAATTTGAAACGTCGGTACAGCACTTCTTTGAAAACCGAAGGCACTTCTTTGAGGGATTGGCACTACAGGCTGATGAAAACATTAAAGTTTATGAATCTTTAGTGGATCAAGCTAGAGAAGCGCATGACTTAGTCGATGTCAAGATGGCCTTTGAAGTTTCTAAAAAGATTCAAAGGCAGTGGAAGGAAGCCGGTAAAGTCCCTGCGGAAAAGCGACAACCGCTTTGGGATGAATTTTCAAAGTTGAATAATCGGATTTTCTCCAAATATAAGCGCACCCTAAACCCGGGACCAACCATGCATCCTCGGGAGTTGATGAAAAAGGTGGAAGAACTCACCGAAGAGATCAAGTTGCTCGCTGGAAAGCCAAATTCCTATGAGTTGATCAGTCGGGCAAAAGCAATTCAGGAAGAATGGCGAAAGCTCCCAGATCGTAAACCGAAGGAAGCAAATTTGATTGTTCGTTCTTTTCAGTTTTTCTCAGATATTGTCTTTGAAAAAGCTTTTTTGGAAAAGCTGGTTCACGGTAAATATGAGGATTGGGATCAAAAATCTCCAGCAGAGCAGGCTCAAATTAAAATTGCTTTGGTAAAAGATCTTCTTCACCGAGATCAGTCAGAACTGGAAGCGGCACAGTCTAATTCAGATAATTTTCGCGTTCAATCGGCTGATTTCGACATAATGATGAAGAAAAAACTCTTTAGTGTAAAGCGAAAAGTGGATGTAAAAAATTACATCTTGAAGCAACTTTCTTTTAATTAAGGGCGTACATGAGTAAATATTTAAAAAAAAAGATATTTTTGCACCCTTTAACAGAGAGAACACTTTAAATATAGACATATGTACTGGACACTTGAATTAGCTTCTTATCTAGAAGATGCCCCTTGGCCAGCCACTAAGGATGAATTGATTGATTACGGCATCCGCTCTGGCGCCCCTATGGAAGTTGTTGAAAATCTTCAAGAATTGGAAGATGATGGTGAACCTTATGAAACCATCGAGGAGATCTGGCCGGATTATCCTACCAAGGATGACTTCTTCTTCAACGAAGACGAATATTAATTATAAAGCCTCGGGAAATCGAGGCTTTTTGGTTTTTTACGATAAGGCAATCTGAGCTTTTATTTAAGGTTCAGAAAGTTCGAAGGTTGAAAAGTTAGATGTCAATCTATCCTACTTCTCCAGAAGCTGGAATTGATTCATTTTTCAATTTCAATCTTACAAAGTAATCCTGCTATAGTCCGAGAACTTGACGAAGTCTGGAGTAGCCTGATTTACTGACTGGCACTTGCCCACCACTTAGGAGTTTGGCTATGTAATTTTCTCGTTCATAGGGTTCGATTTTCGCAATTTGATTTACATTTAAGATGAAAGAGCGGTGCACTCGAACAAATCGAGATGGATCCATCGCTTCTTCAAGCGCCTTCATAGTCATCTTTTTGAGATACTTTCCCGATTGGGTGTGAATTGCGATGTAATCGCC
>CAWUWQ010000045.1:0-8226 GCA_963926065.1 uncultured Algoriphagus sp. | reverse complement strand
AGCAGGTCTAGAAGTTTCCACGGATTTTGCAGGAAATATCATCGGCAAAAAGGCGGGAACCAATCCCTCTTTGAAGCCGATTGCATTTGGATCACATATCGACGAAGTGCCAAATGGCGGAGATTATGATGGTCCAGTCGGATCAATGAGTGCCATTGAAGTGATGCAGACTCTTTCCGAAAACAATATTTCAACAGCACATCCACTTGAAGCAATCATCTTCACCAACGAAGAAGGTGGCGTTGTGGGAAGTAGAGCTATTGTAGGGGAGTTAAATGAAAAAGCGCTCCAAATCGTAAGTAATGCAGGAATCACCCAGTCTGAAGGAGTTAAAAAACTAGGTGGAAATCCAGACCGAGTACAGGAAGTAGCTAGAAAAAAGGGGGATTTAGCGGCTTTTCTTGAACTCCATATTGAACAAGGCGGAAACCTGGATCGGGAAAAAATTCAAATAGGGGTAGTAGAAGGAATAGTAGCAATCGAGTGGTGGCAGTTTACCTTCAAAGGGGTCGCAAATCACGCAGGAACTACCCCCATGAATATGCGAAAAGACGCCTTGCTCCCAGCAGCTGAATTTGTGTTAGCTGCAAATAAAATTGTACGATCTCACGAGGGTGCTCAAGTGGGCACTGTGGGAATAATCGAAGCATTCCCCGGAGCAGGAAATGTTATCCCAGGAGTGGTTACTTTGAATTTGGAAATACGAGATCTTTCGTCAGAAAAAATCTGGAGGATCTACCGAGAAATTGAGGCCAAAGGAAAATCGCTGGCTACAGAGGCTGGAATAGAAGTAAGCATCGTCCATCAAGAAGTAGCTAGCAAACCCGCTCTAGCAGATGAAGGAATTCGAAAAATCATAAACGATCAGGCAAAAACTATGGGCTTTTCAACCCTAAGCCTTCCAAGCGGGGCAGGGCATGATGCCCAAGAAATGGCGAGAATAGTTCCTATGGGAATGATTTTCATCCCAAGCAAAGACGGTATCTCTCATGCTCCAAGCGAATATTCCTCGCCCGAAGACATTGCAAACGGAGCTAATGTGCTGCTTCAGACCATCCTTCAGCTGGATAAAACATTGAAGTAATCTTTAATTAATAGCATTCTGAACGCTTAGAAAATTAAATTTTTCAAGTGCCAAATATTTACCTTCGCATGTAATTACATACCCCATGGACAATTCTCAAGCAGGAAATATTTCACTCTCTTATCTCGAAATTTCTGATTACAAGGAACTGAAAGCCGCAATGATCGATAGCTATCGATCCATGGCAGAAGCTTATTGGAGAGAAAATCAGATTGAGACATTATTGGGTAAATTCCCAGAAGGTCAAGTAGTTATACGAGTGAATGATCAACTGGCTGGCTGTGCGCTTTCTATTGTAGTCAATGAGGATCTGCTTGAAGGTGACCACACCTACAAAGACATCACTACAGATTTTACTTTCGAAAATCATTCCTATGAAGGTGATTTACTTTATGGAATTGATGTATTCATCAAGCCAGAATTTCGTGGCTTGCGTCTTGGAAGAAGACTCTACGACTACCGAAAAGAACTATGTGAAAAATTAAATCTAAAAGGGATTGTCTTCGGCGGTAGGATTCCAAACTACCACAAGCATGCAGATAAAATGACTCCAAAAGAGTACTTGGAGAAAGTAAAGTTGAAGGAGATTTATGACCCAGTTTTAAACTTTCAGCTGGCCAATGATTTTCACCCTGCACGCATTATGAGAAATTACTTGGAGGGAGATGCCTCTTCAGGAGAGTTTGCAGTATTACTCGAATGGAATAATATCTATTACGAAAAACCCAATAAAAAAGCCACCTCAAAAAAAACTATTGTTCGGCTTGGCCTAATCCAATGGCAGATGCGGCTATATGAAAACTTGGATGAACTCATGCAGCAAGCAGAATATTTTGTGGATGCAGTATCTGCCTATAGATCCGATTTTGTCTTATTCCCTGAGCTATTCAATGCACCATTGATGGCTGAGTTTAACCACCTGAGTGAATCGGAAGCGATTCGTGGACTGGCGAAGTACACGGATGAAATCGTAAAACGGTTTGCAAAACTATCAATCTCCTACAACATTAACATTATCACTGGCTCTATGCCAAAAATCAAAGATGATAAGCTCTATAATGTAGGTTATCTCTGTAAGCGAGATGGTTCCATTGACTATTACGAGAAATTACACATTTCACCTCTGGAATCCAGAGTTTGGGGGATGCAGGGCGGGACACAGTTAAAAGTCTTCGATACAGATTGTGGAAAAATCGGGATTTTGATTTGCTACGATGCTGAGTTCCCAGAGCTAAGCAGACTACTTGCGAACCAAGGCATGGATATACTTTTTATTCCCTTTCTCACAGATACCCAAAATGGCTATTCAAGAGTAAGGCATTGTGCCATGGCTCGGGCTATCGAAAATGAATGCTATGTAGCTATGGCGGGAAGCGTAGGCAACCTTCCAAAGGTTCATAATATGGATATGCAATATGCACAGTCCATGGTAATCACTCCTTGTGATTTCCCTTTTCCAAGTAATGGAATTAAAGCTGAAGCCACACCAAATACAGAGATGACCCTAATAGCCGATGTGGACATTTCACTACTCCGAGAGCTAAATGAATTCGGAAGTGTACGCAATCTCAAGGATAGAAGAACCGATCTCTTTGAGCTTAGACAAATTAATCTGGAGTAAAGATTAAAAGGAAAAAATGAACTATTATAAACTTGACCCACTTTGATGTATAGACATTTAATTTTTATTCTATGAGATCGATCAAAAAAATTCACAAATCAGAATATCGGCCTATCGCAGATTTAGTTACCTACAGCCCAATGCCCACTCGCGATTTAGATCAGATTGACCCTTTTCTATTTCTAAACCATCACGGATTCCAGATATACCCACCCCAAAACCAAGGTTTGCCTTTCGGACCCCATCCACATCGAGGAATGGAGACGGTTACTTTTATAGTAGCAGGAGATATTGTACACAAAGATTCAGGAGGCCATGAGTCTGTGATCACAGCAGGAGGAGTCCAATACATGACTGCAGGACGGGGGCTGATCCATGCTGAGGTCAGCAGTTCTGAATTCAAAAGAAACGGTGGCGAGTTAGAGATTTTACAATTATGGTTGAATTTACCTGCTTCTCAGAAGATGACCGAACCTAGGTATTCAGGACTCCAAGAAAATGAAATCAACAACTTTGAATCTGAGGGGGGAAAGATAAAGGTGCAACAGCTTTTTGGAGAATGGAATGGAATCAAAGGTTCATTTGATCCTAGTTTCCCAATTACCATGAGTACCATTCATTTTCAACCAGGCGGAAAAATCTCTAAGTCTATTCCGGTAGGAGAAAATATATTTTGCTACGTAGTGAGAGGCACTATCACGATCAATGGCACTGAAGTAAATCTTCGGCATCTGGTGGAATTTAAAAATGGTGGCACTGAAATCACCTTTGAAGCTGCTGAAGACTCAATTCTAATTTTGGGACATGCACTACCATTCAATGAACCAGTGGTAGCTCAAGGCCCATTTGTAATGAACACGGAACAAGAAATTAAGGAAGCCTATCAGGACTATCAATCCGGGAAATTCGGAACTTGGAATCACTAAGTTAGAGTGCTGATTTTAATTTGATTTTTGAAGCTTTATGGAGACCGCCTGAAGTTTGTTGAGTGCATTAAGTGCAGCAACTGATTTCTGATTATCAACGATTAATTCCAACCCACAAGAGGGACAAAGCATGGCAAGAGAGTAAATTTTCTGTGCTCAAAATTATACGATGACTACATACTAGATAACTTAGATCAGGTCTCTTAGCAATGGGAATCTCAGGAGTGGCTCTAGTATAATTTCAACCTTTACATTTACGGATTTAAGAAAAAGATTATTACACCATCGTCTTACTGAATCCAAAGCCCTTACTATTATTTCGCCTTATTCGAAGAGTCCGGAATATTTAACAATTGAACCATTCCAACTGCCAATTCAGACTGGGCTAACCTGATTTTAACATTCATGTTTTCCGTAATGGCGGTCGAAGAAATATTAGAAGATTAACCTGGTCTTTTTCTTTGCAAAAACCATCTTTAATAAAATTGACTATGGATTTTGCCGCTAAGGCCTGAGAATGAATGGCTGCAATCATTGGCCACCGATAATTCTTCCAAAAGGAAGAGATCTTAATATTCGATTTACATAGCTCATAATAAGAATACGTTAAGTGTGAAAAAAAATGATTAAAAATAAAATTACCATCTCAAAAAATTGAAGATGAGCACTTTGACTTAAAATTTCTGAAAAAAGTAAGAAAAAATCAGATAATTATCTTTCAACCCTTAAAATACTGATTGTCAAATATCTATTATGTCCTGAGAAATCAATCGGTAAATCTCAGCGACTTGATCATTGTAATTTAAAAATTGATGGTGTTCCTCCAAAGTCTCATAATCCTCCCGAATGGCTGGCCCAGTCTGCGCATTTTTTGCTCCGATCTGAAGACTCTTTGAGATAGTTTCAATGATCAATGGCTTTAGCATTTCGAAATCCAATCCTTGCCTGCGCATGATCTCCTCAGCTATCCTGATCATGTGATTGGAAAAGTTACTTGCAAAAACAGCTGCGACATGAAGGCCTTTACGGTCTTTTGATCGTACGGTAAAAACTTGATGAGTTAGACTTTTCGCAAGTTTTTTCAATTTCTGGAGAACCTCTTCATCCTCAGATTCTACCAAAATTGGAAGTTCGGCCCAGTCCACTTTTTTCCCAATGGAAAAGCTTTGAAGTGGATAAAAAACACCCGTGTAGGTCGCAGAACTTAAATTCAAACTAGCTAGATCAACCGAGCCAGAAGTATGGACTAGAATTGAACCCTCAGGTAAAATGATTGCATCTGAGATTTCTGGTATTGCAGAATCTTTTACTGCCAAAATAAATAGCTCCGCTTTACTTACAGAGAAATCCAAATCTTCCTTAGGCTCTGCTTCGTAAACCCGCTCAGTAATCTTACTCGCTGATTTTAAGGCACGAGCATAAACTTCAGTCACCGTATGACCTGCATCTTCTAAGGCTGGCGCAAGATGCCATGCGACATTTCCTGCACCGATTATTGCAACATTAAACTTCATAATGAAATAAACTCATTTTTATCCAAAAAGAAAAAGCCCTCCGGGCGACCGGAGGGCTTTTGAAAATGGTATCGGATATTATATATGCAAGGCGCGATTGTCTGTAGCGGCAAGGCAGGCCTCTTTGAATACCTCGGTATAGGTAGGGTGCGCGTGGGACATCCTAGAGATGTCTTCAGCAGAAGCTCGAAATTCCATAGCTACAACTGCCTCAGCAATCATATCTGCAGTTCTAGGGCCGATCATGTGTACACCTAATATTTCGTCTGTTGACGCATCTGCAAGGACTTTAACCAAGCCATCTGTATCCATAGAAGCACGTGCACGCCCGGAAGCCATGAATGGAAACTTTCCAGTTTTATATTTGATGCCCTTTGCTTTTAATTCCTCCTCAGTGTAACCCACAGCAGCTACTTCTGGCCAGGTATAAACTACACCCGGAATCAGATTATAATTAATATGAGGCTTTTGTCCAGCGATAGTCTCTGCAACGAATGTGCCTTCCTCTTCTGCTTTGTGTGCAAGCATTGCTCCTTTGACCACATCGCCAATGGCGTAGATATTTGAAGCAGTAGTCTGTAAATGATCATTCACTTCTACTTGACCTCTTTCAGTGATTTTCACTCCCGCAGCTTCAGCGTTAAGTCCATCTGTATATGGTTTCCTTCCAATCGAAACTAATACATAATCGCCTTTTATTTCAACGATTTCGCCCTTTGAGTCCTCAGCTTTTACCGTAACCTCTTTACCTTTTCTTTCTACTCCTACTACTTTGTGCTTTAGGAAAAAATCGAATCCGATTTTCTTCAAAGACTTCTGAAGTTCTTTTCCCATCGTACGATCCATCGAAGGAATCAAAGAATCCATAAACTCTATCACCGAAACTTTGGCTCCCATACGACCATAAACTGAACCAAGCTCCATTCCTATAACTCCACCTCCAATTACGATCATGTGCTTTGGGATCTCCTTCAAATTCAAAGCCTCAGTGGATGTAATTACCCGGTCTTTATCCAATTTGATAAAGGGCAGATTTGCTGGCTTGGAGCCAGTTGCGATGATGATATTTTTACCCTGAATTTCTTCAGCAGAACCATCGTCCTTGGTTACTTTGACAGTGGTATTATTCACAAAAGAGCCCAAGCCTTGGTGAACATCAATCTTATTTTTCTTCATCAAATAAGAAATTCCATCCACATTTTCCTTGACCACATCTGCTTTTCGAGCGATCATCTGCTTTAAGTCAACTTTCAAATTGCTCAGGTTGATTCCGTGAGTTTTGAAGGTATGAGCCGCATTATGGTAATGCTCAGATGAATCCAAGAGTGCTTTTGAAGGAATACAGCCCACATTCAGGCAAGTACCACCAAGCGTTGGGTATTTCTCAATGATTGCAGTTTTCATTCCAAGCTGTGCGCAGCGAATCGCTGCAACATATCCACCTGGGCCGGAACCGATTATTATGACATCGTACATTTTTTTAGAATTTAGAGCCTAGAAGCAATAGCCAAGACTGGTTAAAATGAGGGCTGATAGTTCCCAGCCCATCGTAAATAGTAAATCAATTAGACCCCAAACATCAATCGTGTCGGTTCCTCAAGCAATTGCTTTACACGTACCAAGAAACTTACAGATTCTCTTCCGTCGATGATTCGGTGATCATAAGAAAGAGCAATGTACATCATTGGAAGGATCTTCACTTCACCGTTCACCGCCATCGGGCGCTCCACGATATTGTGCATTCCCAAGATTGCGGATTGAGGTGCATTGATAATCGGAGTAGACATCATAGACCCAAATACACCTCCATTGGTGAGGGTAAAGGTGCCTCCAGTCATTTCTTCGATTGTCAATTTATTATCTCTCGCTTTTCCGGCAAGTCTTACTACCTCTTTTTCGATTTGGTCAAAAGACATACTTTCTGCATTTCGGATTACCGGAACAACCAATCCTTTCGGCGCTGAAACCGCAATCGAAATATCACAATAATCATTGAATACCATCTCATTGCCATCAATTTTAGCATTTACCGATGGCCACTCTTGAAGCGCTACACAAACTGCTTTAGTGAAGAATGACATAAAGCCCAAGCCTACACCATGCTTTTCTTTGAATTGATCTTTAAATTTGGAACGCATATCCATGATCGGCTTCATGTTCACCTCGTTGAACGTAGTCAACATCGCCGTTTCATTTTTTACAGTCACCAATCTTCTGGATACCGTTTTTCTCAATGAAGACATTCTTTCTCTCCGCTCATTTCGCGAGCCAGAAACTGCAACTGGTGCAACTTCAGATTTGGTTTCTGCTTTTGGTGCAGTACTCGGAGCAGGAGTGGATTTTTTTGCAGCCTCCGCATCTTCTTTAGTGATTCTTCCATCCTTTCCAGATCCAGTAACCTGAGCTGGTGCAATCCCTTTCTCAGAAAGTATTTTGGCAGCTGCAGGAGATGCATGTCCAGTTGCATAAGAGTCTTTACCTGAAGCTGGAGCCGAACTAGCAGGAGTAGCTGCGCTTGGGCTAGATTCCGTAGCAGGTTCTCCTTCCATTACCTCGATCTTACAGATCGTACCACCGATCTCAAGCGTATCTCCCTCCTGAGCTACATGGCGCAGAATGCCTGAAGCCTCAGCGGGAAGTTCAAAAGTCGCTTTGTCAGAATCCACTTCTGCAATGATTTCATCCAACTTCACAAAGTCCCCATCTTTTTTCAGCCAATTCGCAAGAGTTACTTCTGTAATCGATTCACCTACAGTAGGCACGACCATAGTTTTCACCTCGCCTGTCGCAGCGTCAGCCACTTTTGCTGGAGCTTCTGATTTTGGAGTATCGGAGGATGGGGTAGCAGTTTTAGAAGTAGTTGCTCCTTCTTCTATGACACAAATCACAGCGCCAATCTCCAAGGTATCACCTTCTTTGGCTTTGATTCTCAAAACACCCGCAGCCTCAGCTGGCAATTCAAATGTGGCTTTGTCTGACTCTAGCTCACATAATACTTCGTCCATTTGAACTTCATCGCCATCTTTTTTAAACCATTGGCCTACGGTCACTTCAGTTATTGATTCACCTACTGCGGGGACT
>CAWUWQ010000044.1:0-6462 GCA_963926065.1 uncultured Algoriphagus sp. | reverse complement strand
CCCGAAAAGGGGAGCTGGCTCCAAATGAAATCTACAAGGCAGGAGTCGCTCAGTTTGAGATTGAAAATTACCAACGAGCGACTGACTATTTAAAAGTTTCCGCTGCTGCAAATAGTGAATTAGGACAAGCCTCAAGCTATTATTTGGGTCATGCGTACTTGAAAGTTGAGAATTTCCAATTCGCTTCCACTAGTTTCAGTGCTGCTTCGAAATCAGATTTCAACAAACAAATTCAAGAGGATGCACTATTTAACTATGCGAAAGTAAACTTACAGAAAGGGAGTTTTCAGTTAGCGATTTCAGCTATAGACGAATATTTGGAGAGCTATCCAGCAGGAAAAAATAAAGTTGAAGCGGAGAATTTACTTTCAGAGGCTTTGGTCAATACCAATGATTACCTCAGAGCGATTGAGCAATTGGATAAAATTTCTACTAAATCACCGCGAATTAGATCCGCTTACCAGCAAGTCGCATTCAATCAAGCAATGGTTTATTACCGCGATCAAAAGTATGCTGCGGCATTAAATTATCTCGACAAATCCCTTCAATTCCCAGAGAACCCGACTATTGTCTTGGATTCACATTTCTGGAAGGGAGAAATCCATTCGGCAGCCGGTAACTTGCCACAAGCGATCAAATCTTACGACACGGCTGTTGGCTTAGGTAAAAAAACATCCAGTGCGTATTTGACAAAGAGCCTTTATGGATTGGGCTATGCCTATTTCAATTCTCAACAATACGGAAGGGCTGAGCAAGAATTCAAGACCTATTCGGACCGACTCCGAAGTCGTGAGAACAAGGAAAATTACGATGATGCACTTTTAAGATTAGGGGACACTTATTATGTGCAGAAGCGCTTTTCAGAAGCAGAAGCCACTTTTCAACGAGCAATCAATGAAAGTAATAAGGGGATTGACTATGCTTACTATCGTCTTGCGGTAGTTCAAAATTTCCAATCGAGAAACCAGCAAGCACTAAGTCAGTTGGATATGTTGATTTCACGCTATCCAAATAGTTTGTACATCGAAGATGCATTATTCCAGCGAGGACAAATCAATATGGAGGAGACGCAGTATCGATCTGCCTCAATTAGCTTTTCGGACCTTATAAACTCCAAACCTAATAGCCCTTTCATCCCCTATGCTTTGGAAGGAAGAGCAGTGGCTAATTTCTCACTTCAAAGCTATGATCAAACGATAGCGGACTACAAGACCATTTTGGATAAGTATCCGAACGCTGAAAATTCAGAAACTGCTTTGAAAGGACTTCAGGAGACTTTGGCTTTGCAGGGAAGATCAGCTGAATTCTCTGATTACTTAGGCAAATACAAAGGAGCCAATCCAAGTAGCAGTAGTGTCCAATCCTTGGAATTTGAATCCGCCAAAGGAATCTACTTTGACAAAAACTATGCACAGGCCACTCGAGCTTTTGAGAATTATCTGAAAAACTATCCGCAATCGGCCCAGCGGGCTGACGTACTTTATTTCATGGGGGATAGCTATTTCCAATTGGGAAATAAAAATCAGGCTATGGCTCAATTCAAAATTCTGGAGAAAGAGCCGGCATCGCCTCAGCGTATCCGAGCTATCCAACGAATCGGAGCCATGGAGCTGGAAAACAAGAACTATGCGCAAGCAATCCCTTACCTAGAAACTTCAGCTAGTAACGCACGAAACAAGGTGGAAGAGGCAGAAGCAGTGCAAGGCTTGATGATCGCCAATTTTGAGGTTCAAAAATATGATCAGGCCATCCAGCATGCGGATCGTCTATTGACTTTGGACGGAATCCTTCCGGAATCTACCCCAAAGGCCATACTCACAAAAGGTAAGTCACAATTGAACCTGAATCGTAGACCAGAAGCTGAGGCGATACTTCTTGCGCTAGTGAATGAATACAAAACCGTTCAAGGAGCTGAGGGACTTTATTTATTGGCAAACTCCTATCAGGAAAAGGGAGATGTGATCAAATCAAATGAGACGATCTTCGACTCTTCGGGTCCATTTGTAGACTTTGACTATTGGTATGGTCGAATGTTCCTATTACTCTCTGACAATTATCTGAAAACAGGGGAGACTTTCCAGGCAAAAGCCACACTCGAGTCTATCGTAGAAAGATCCACGAATCCGGAAATCAAACAAATGGCTCAAGCTAAACTTCAAACCATCCAATAATCATGAAATCGAGCATGCCTCAAAAGTCAAACACTTGGATAATTATTCGAAATGCGAGATTCCATGTGGCCATTGAAAGACAAATTATAAACACATGAAAAAGCTAGCAACAATCCTTTTTTTTAGCACTTTGGTTGGAGTCGGTAATCAGACAGCGAATGCTCAAACGCAGTCCAAAGGGGAAGTAAAAGATCAGGAATTCGTGATCCGAAAGGATCGAGTTCTGACTGTTCCTGTTCAGCCTCGTATTTACGAAAAACTCCCAGTAATGCCTCAGGCGAAAGGAATTACTGATTTTAATTACTTTGCAAATCGCTACAATTTAAATTTGAAGCCGCTGCAACTAGCCGCTACGCCTGCTCAGAAAAACTACGCACCACCGAAACTAAATCTGTATCCAGGTTTTGTAAGAGCAGGTTACGGGAATTTTGCTTCTCCTCTATTGGAGATTAGATATATGGGGACGGAAGTAAGAGACTTCAATTATGCGCTGCAGTTGAATCATCAGAGTTTTGGAAAAGGGCCAGTTTTGGACGAGCAATCCAAGGAGTCCCATTCGAATCTGGGATTTGATGGAAGCTATTTCTTGGATCTTTTCGAAGTTTATGGAGGATTAAAATGGAAACAGGATACCTATCAGTTTTATGGAAGAGATTCTAATTATGTGAATTACATGGATCCAGCAGGTTTAGTTTTTTCTGGAAATATATTAAACACGATTGATTTCAAAGCTGGAATTAGGGAAATAGAAAAGGTGGGGCCTTTTTATTATGAAGCGGAATTGAGTTTCAGAAATTTCAAAGACAGCTATTTTGTTACTGAAAATCAATTTGGATTTCAGGCAAAAGGGATATTTAAGCCAATAGATGACTGGACAGGGGAGGTAGGATTGTCTTATTTCTCGACCAATCCAGAAGATCTGGATTTTAGCGAGTCTCGAAATTACTTGGCAATAAGACCTAATGTGTCTTATAATTATGGTGAGTTTTCCTTCACTGCCGGATTGAACATTATTTCTGAAAATGATTCGATTGCTGATAAATCCAGCGATTTCAGAATCTTTCCTGTGTTGAAAGCTTCCTACCAGTTTGCTCCGGAATTTGGATTTTATGGAGCATTTACCGGAGATGTTAATCGGAACACCTATTACAGTTTCGTGATGGAAAACCCGTTTTTGGGCCCAACTAATAGGCTTTTGAATACCGTCAATAATTACAAAATTGAAGGGGGAATAGAAGGGCAGTTTCAAGAGACATTCCAGTATCGTGCGGGAATAGACGTCAGCCGTTACAATCAGCTTTACTTCTTCGTCAATAATTATACTCAGGATCTCTTAAGCTCAGATGAAGCTCGATTCAATCTTGTCTACGATGATAAAGTTTCTGTATTCAATATCAATGCAGAACTGGGATTCAAGATTTCTGACTTTTATTCTTTGAGCTCTAGATTAGACCTCTACCAATATGATCTGAATCAACAGCCTGAGGCTTGGCATAGACCAACTTGGGAGTTTAAAGTCAATAACCAAGTGACTCCAGTAGATCGACTATTGATCCAGGCCAATATCAATTTTATGGGCGGAATTAAAGCCCGAAGCAGTACATTGTTGGTAGGATTTGATGATCCCTATGAAGTGATCAAACTCAAAACGATCGCTGACCTTCAGCTTAAAGTAGATTATGGCATCACTGAGCGGATTTCAATTTTTGCCGAAGGGAATAACCTTTTGAATGCTACGAATACCCGTTGGCTCAACTATCCGGTGAGAGGGATTCAGCTTATTGGGGGTGCATCCTTTAAATTCTAAGGTTTGTTCTGATTTTGGTTGGGGTTTACAGTCAATTCGTTTAGTTTCGTATCATTCCCAAAATGCTATGAACTCCGAAAATAATTCCAATACCAATTGGCCTGATCCAAAGGACTATGGATTGCCTGTAGTCGATATCAAGCCTATTAACTCGGTTCCATCTGCTAGTTCACCTGAAGTTCAGAAAGAAGCTTCGCCTGAAGAGGTAGCAAAGCCTGAAGAAATACTTCCTAATTCAATTGTCCAATCTATCATTGCAGATAAATCTGCTGAATTAAAAGAACCCAAGGCTCCAAAGCACTCAGTAGATAAGCCGGAGATTCCGAAGTCAATTCCTGTTCCTGCAAAAAAAGAATCTAAAAGATGGATAGGAATCACCGCAGTTTTAGCTTTGGTGATTTTGGCAGTAATTATCTGGCAAATGACAGCAGGAAATAAAGAAATTGAAAATCCAGTAGCTTTTGAAAATGAAGATGTTCAGATCACCACATCTTCTGAGGAGCCTATTTCAATTGTTAATGATTCTAAAGTAGAAGAAATACAAGCGCCTGAAAATCAATCTGCTGAATCTGAATTGCCAAGTTCGCCGAATACTACAATCCAAAAGCCTGAAACTGGTACAACTATTGATCTTAAAGCAGCAGGAACTTTGATTCGTGTGGAATCAAAAGCCGCAAGTCCTACTTATTTTATTATTGTCGGAAGTCTTCCAAATGAACGATTTGCCTTGGAAGAAGCTCCGAAATATCAAAATCGAGTACCTGCTGTTTATTTGATCAAACCATACGACGATACTAAAAACTATCGTTTAGCAATTGGGTCATTCGGAAGTTTTACCAAAGCCAATGAAGAACTCGAGCGAATTAAAGCTGACTACACAGAAGCTTTATGGATTTTGAAATACTAATATGACTCTACTTCAAACCCTCTCTGTTGATTCGATTTCAGCAGCAGATAGCCTTTCGATGGGCGCGAAAGGAAATAGCATCGGCTTACTTGATCTTTTGATTAAAGGTGGCTACATGATGATTCCGCTTTATTTACTTTTCATTTTAGCCATTTACATCTTTTTTGAGCGACTCTTGACCTTGAAAAAGGCTTCAACCACATCCTCTTATTTGATGGATCAGGTGAAAGTATTGGTTCAAAGTGGGAATACTGAAAAAGCCCGAATTCTCTGCGCCGGGGAAAATACACCCGTAGCCAACATGATTGCTAAAGGAATTGAGCGTATTGGTTCGCCCTTGAAAAATATTGAAGTTTCGATTGAGAATGTGGGTAAGATAGAAATCTACAAACTTGAGAAAAACCTTAACCTCCTGGCAACAGTATCCGGGGCAGCTCCAATGATTGGTTTCCTTGGTACTGTGACAGGTATGATTCAGGCCTTCATCGCAGTGGCGCAGGAAGAGGGTATGGTGTCTCCGAAATTACTTTCCACAGGTATTTACGAAGCGATGATTACCACCTCTGCTGGACTGGTAGTAGGAATTATTGCCTACTTGGGCTACAACTATTTGGTGACGCAAGTTTCCAAATTGGTGCATAATATGGAATATTCTTCGATAGAATTTATCGACTTACTTCAAGATAAATAAGATGGGACTTCAATCTAAAAACAAGGTAGATCCAGCATTTAGCATGTCGTCAATGACAGACATTATATTCTTGTTGTTAATTTTCTTTATGTCGACATCTTCTTTTATAACCCCTTCTGGGCTTCCTGTCAACTTGCCATCAAGTGAGACCTCTGACATCGTGATGCAGGAAGTAACGGTGACGATCACCAAAGACTTCAAGTACTCGGTAAATGATAAGATCGTTTCTAGGGAACAAATTAAGAGTGAACTCACTTCTTTATTGACTGGTAAAAAAGGTCAGGTCGTCCTTCACATCGATAAGGAAGTGCCTGTAGAATACCTTGTAGAGATTGGTGGCATTGCCGCCGGACTTGAAGCGAATGTTTCTATAGCTACGAAACCTTTCTAATATGCAAACCTGGGATTCAGATAAAATAGAAAGCGAAAGCAAGAAAAAGTCTTGGATCATTACGGTATTCCTGAATATCGCTTTGCTGATTGCATTCTACTTTATCGTAGTCTGGAAAGAACAAATCCCACCAATACCTACTTTTGGATTAGAGCTCAATCTAGGTTTTACTCCGACTGGATCAGGTGATCGGAATAGTCCAAATGCACCTTCTGAAGTACAAACTCCAGTAATCGAAGCAGCTGCTCCAGGGGAAATAGCTGAAGCTGTGACTCAGCCCGCTACACCGGCTCCAAGCCCTAAAACTGAAACAGCCAAACCAAAAACCGTTTCAAAGCCCGCCGTAAATCAAGCGGTGACTACTAAGCCTTCTCCAATTAGAGGAGAAGAAAAAGCAACTGAAAATACCAAAAAGCCGGAGCCAGTGAAAACTGAGCCTGCTAAGACGGTAACCACTCCAGCTAAATCAGAAGCAGCAGAAACTACTCAAAAGGC
>CAWUWQ010000043.1:0-8386 GCA_963926065.1 uncultured Algoriphagus sp. | reverse complement strand
ATCTATGTTTTTGATGGAAATATGTACTCAGCAGCATTTACAGATCAGGAGTTAAGTATTTTCAACATATTTGAAATTAACTCTTTGGAAGACATTCTCAAGTATCTTTTAATTTTGGTTAAGCAATTAGAGTACAATCGAAATCTAGTTAGAGTCAGTGTTTTTAATGAGCCTGATTCAAAAGGAATCAATGAAGAGTGGGGTAAATCTTATTTTAATAACTTCAGGATGATTCAGGCCTCAGCTAATCAAAGCTATACCCATGGGTTTAAAAACTTGAAGCATCTAAGTCTTTTTGAGGTGAACTGGCAATTTGTCTAACTTATGAAAAAGATCGCCATATTCCCTGGATCTTTTGATCCCTATACCCTTGGACATCATGACATAGTCATTCGGAGTTTAGGGATTTTTGATGAAGTGATAATTGGCGTAGGCTATAATTCAACCAAGAAAAATCGGTACTTCGACATCGATATGATGGTCAGTAAAATAGATGAGGTGTATCAAGATATGGATCGTGTCAAAGTGATTGTGTATAATGAACTCACCTCAACGCTGGCAAAAAAACATGGTGCTAATTTTCTAGTACGAGGACTCCGTAATACGACTGATTTTGAGTATGAGAATACGATCAGTCAGATGAATCGCTACCTGAATGCAGATTTAGAAACTGTCTTCCTCATTACTTCCCCACGATTTGCAGCAATTAGCTCAACTATAATCCGTGAAGTCCACAAGTTTGGCGGAGATGTCAGCGAGTTTATACCTTATAAGCTTTGAGCTTTTGGTTGAGATTTTAGAAAATGCTTAAATAAATAGCGCATCGAAGGATACGAATTGACCAAAGCAATTTTCGCATCAGCTTCAAAAAACCAACGAATATCATCAATCCCTTCCTCTCGCTGGGGAGTCATCTTATCATCGCTCAAGCAATCCATCGAATACCAATAGGTCTTTTTCAGAATACTCTTTCTGTTTTGGGTGTAGGTATGCCAAGTATTAACAATCGGCTTTCCAGCTTTGACTTTGATCGCACATTCTTCCTCTACCTCCCGGAGTGCACATTGAATTGGAGTTTCTCCTTTATCAAATTTCCCTTTGGGAAAATCCCATTTACCTAGACGATAGATTAATAGAAGTTTGTCTTTCTTAGTCACGATTCCTCCGGCAGCTTTGATGGTCAAAAACCTACTCTTTACAAATTTTTTGAGTGCTACTTTATCCTTGGTTACCAAGGTAATAGAGTCTAGCTTTTTGAGTTTCCGCGTTCTCAGCGTATAAAGTAAACTTAAAATAAGATCATTAGAAGGCTCATGAATCAGCAAATCATCTCCCCATTGAGCCTGAGCTGGAAGTAAATCTGCGGGGAAATAAATGGATTCAAAATGCTTATTGGGATCTAATTCGTCGTAACTAATTAAATCAAGGGGCTTGTCATTTACAAAGATTCTCATGGTCGAATCGTAAGTCGGCTGGGTGGATAAAACCAAAAATGCATATTTTTTTCAGTTGCTACAACCTTAGCCAAGCTTAATCTCTTATTTTTGAGGTATGGAAATTTTAGACCAAAATATTGCAGCGGAAGTCGCTGATAAGTTATTGGAAATCCAAGCAATCAGATTGCAGCCTGACAAACCATTTACATGGGCATCTGGATGGAAATCCCCCATTTATTGTGACAATAGGCTAGCCCTATCCTTCCCAAAAGTTCGAACCATGATCAAAGAAAATTTGATCAAAAGTATCCAGCATTATTTCCCAAATGTAGAGGCAATTGCTGGTGTAGCAACAGCCGGAATTCCTCAAGGAGCACTTTTAGCCAATGATTTGGACCTTCCCTTTATTTATGTGCGATCCAAGCCCAAAGGTCATGGCATGGAAAATATGATTGAAGGGAAAATAGTGCCAGGTCAAAAAGTTGTAGTAGTGGAAGATTTAATATCTACAGGTGGAAGTTCACTGAAGGCTACTCGGGATCTCAAGGACGCCGGGTTTGAAGTTCTAGGTATGGTGGCGATTTTCAGTTACGGTTTTGATGTAGCTGCCAAGAATTTTGAAGAAGCGGCTGTAAAGCTTGTTTGTTTGAGTCATTATGAAGCGATGCTTCCACAGGCTGTTCACCGCAAATACATTGAGGACGATATGCTCAAATCGCTTGCAGCTTGGCGAAGCGATCCAGCCAATTGGGTACCATAAATAAAAAATGCGGCTAAGTTGCATTTTTTATTTATGGAATAATCCAATCGAACCACCCACCCAGTCTTTGTCTTTATTGAATTTGACTCCGATCATTTCACCGCGACTTAATCGAGTCAGGTTGCAAACAAATTGCGGCCGCTCCTCATCTTTAGGCCAAAGGGCAAGCATTCTAACCTCAACTTTGATTTCTCCCTCCGGTGCTTGAATAACTGGCTTATAATAGACTTTTTTCTGCAGGATATAAAGATCCTTTTCCTTCACCTTATCAATATCTGCTTGGGTCACATGGAATATCACCCCAGTGCCTGAAAAGGAAAATAATGGCTTTAGCACGTAGTTTTCCAAATCACCCGGGATCTCTTCCAGTTCACTCAACAGCTTGGTCTCGATGAAATATTCTCCCTCGAGGTAAGGAAGTATAAATTTTGATATCCGTGTGTACCAATTGGGATGTCCAGCCCATTCCACCTCCAGCTCCTCTTCGAAGCTAAACTGAAGTTGAAGGTCTTTGCGCATGTCCAACTCATCAAAGATGACACGGTTATAAATTCGCTTGATATGAATTTTCTGACCAACCTCATTCTGGTAGAATAGGAGCTTTCCTTCTTTGATGATGTCCGTAACACAGACAAAAGGAATCCCAAGATCTCTTTTGCAATAGTAGAAGTCGATTTTTGTGTTTTGCTTTTCAGGTTCGATTTCTAGTAAAATCACCTCTGATTCTGAATACCCATTGAGAATCACTTTTCTCAAAAGATCCAAGTAACTCGATTCATTCAATCCTTCAAAAAACGGGGTGTAATCCTCAAGAAAGGGATAGTGAGTCTTGAGTTTTTGAAAGAGGTTGAATTGAAAATTGAAAATCGAAGGAAACCCCTGAACCTCTATCAACTTTGGTATGATTCGTCCATTTTCTTCACAAATCCCAAAATCAACCGCAAGAAATTCTGTATGCAGGTCTTCAGCCGGCACCTCAGTATTGAGTTCTATTGCGCGTTGGGTAAGAGATTTGAAATCTGGTCTCTTGATGAAATCAACTACTTGATTACTAGCTTCAAGTAGCTGATTTTTCAATTCATCGGAGATGAAAAATGGAGTCTCTGCTATTCGGAATGTGGGCAAATAATTAAAATCCGAAGTGATATCAGCTAAAATCGCCGAATATTTTTCAGAGGTAAAATTTTCATTAAAATGAGTTCTGATTTCAGGGATCATATGACACTCAACTGTAGAGATTCCTTTACTCTTAGGATAGAGTTTTCTAGAAAATCAGGAATCAGCGTTTCATTCGTTTTCAAGATCTTATCGTCATCAACAAGATGTTCGATCATTGCTCTGAATCTCACCTTACCCTTGGTAACGATCACTTTATCTTTTACTTCTGGCTTCTTCAGATGATTTAGAAAAGAAATTGGATCTGCCTCTGGATGAAACTGTGTCCCAACCATTTCATCAGAAAAACGGATAGCCATGATCGCTCGCTCATATTCTACGTGATCACGGATTTTCTCAAGGGCAATAATTTTTGCTCCCAGCAATTTGAATTTTTTAAGATCTGGCTGAACAACCTGATAATCCCTCGAATCAACGGCCCAGAATGGATTTTCGAGATTCCCTAACAATCGGTCATGCTGCCCATCAGCAGTCTTGTGCACTGCCATTACTCCAAATGATGTGGATTTCCGCTGCGTCAATTGTCCCAATCCAAAATGCCTACAAGCCATCTGGAAGGAATGGCAAATGAAAAGGATATATTTCTTATGGTTGTGATTCTGATTCCAGATCCATAGATGATCGATAAAATCAAAGTATTTCAAATCCCAATCACCGTCTCCGTCCAAAGGACTTCCAGGCCCACCTGAAGAAATGTAAATATCGAAATCTTGAATCTCGGGTAATTCTGCTTTTTGACGAACATCAAAGACCTTATAATTTATTTGACCTTCGAATCTCCCAACAATATCCTTGATACAACGCATCCCCTGATTAGGTTCTCCATTGTTCATGTCCAATATGGCAAGATTCAATTTTTGCTTTTCCACTTCTTAAAATGATTTACCAGTAATAAAATGATGTTTTTGGTTAGATTCCTTCTGTAAATTTGGAAGTAATCATATCCACGACTTTAGTCAAATCTTGAGTTTTTTCAAATACTGCAAGCTGCTGATCTGCTCCTGTTCCATTTTTAAAGATTTGATGCACATAATCGATTTCCTTTCGGCTTTCCAATTCATCCACCACATCATCAATAAAGTCAAGAAGTTCGTGGATTAATTCTTGGGTTGGCACCTCTACTTTTCTTCCAAAATCGATGAGTTTACCTTCTATTCCATTTCTTGCGGCTCTAAATTTATTTTCTCTGATCAAGGCGATACGATAGATATTGAAGCTGGTGTTACTCATCAAAAGCTTGTAGAGCTTTGCTACTACTGCTTGGATGATTGCCACAATACAGATCGTCTCATCTACAGTGAGACACATATCGCAGATCCGAAATTCAATAGTGCTAAAGAAAGGATGGATCCGGAGATCCCACCAGATTTTCTTCGGATTATCAATGCAATTAGTTTTGATTAAGGTCTCTACATAATTGTCATAAGACTGCACAGAATCAAAATATTCAGGCAAGCCAGTCCGAGGAAATTTGGCAAAAATCTTTGCTCTAAATGCTTTAAATCCAGTATTTCGCCCTTCCCAAAAAGGCGAATTGGTGGTTAAAGCATAAATGTGAGGCAGGAAATAACAAGCTTGATTCATTAACTGAAGAGCAATTTCCCTGTTTTCGATTCCAACGTGAACATGCAAACCAAAAATAAGATTTGATCTTGCGATATCTTTCAGCTCATCTACAATATTATGGTATCGGGGATCGTCTGTGATTTCCTGATCTTGCCATCTGGAAAATGGGTGCGTACTCGCTGCACCAACCAACAAGCCCTGATTTGCGGCTAATTCTGAAATCTTATTTCTAAGAAACGAAACCTCTTTTCGAGCTTCTGTGACATTTCCACAAACATTCGTGCCAACCTCAACTACAGATTGATGCATTTCTGCTTTGACCTGCTCATGCAAAAATATCTTCCCTCCTTCAACAATCTTGGACATGTGAGATCTAAGATCCCGAGTCACCGGATCAATAATCTGATACTCCTCCTCTACTCCTAGGGTAAATTTTGGAAGCTTAGTCAACAATGCAGTCATCGTTTTTAAAATCTAGATTTAGAATCTTTTGCTTGAATCAATAGAGTCTCTCATAAATGTACCCCATGTGAGATTGGTTTTCCCTGGCTTTTGAGCTTTAGCATAGGCGATGGCCATTTTTGCTGCTTCTTCAACTACCCAATCAAAATTCTCCTGACCCACAGAGTTTACATCTGCATCTGGCGCTGGATTTCCAAAATCGATAGCATAAGGAATACCATCTTTTACTGCAAATTCTACCGTATTAAAATCGTATCCCAAACCTTGACAAAGTCGGATAGTATAATCTTTAATTGTTGCCAATAATTTTTTGGAAGACGGAGGTCTATCAACTACATATCTGAGATGATGCGGATTCCTTGGCTCATAAGGCATGATCTTTACTGCTTTTCCCCCTAGACAGTATACTCTGAAATACTCTTCAAAAACGATCTCTTCTTGAAGCATCATCACTAATTGACCGGTGGTTGGATGAATTCGGAAAAACTCCTCTTTATCCTCCAAGCGATATACATTCTTCCATCCACCACCTGCATATGGCTTCATATAAGCTGGAAATCCAACGTAATTAAAAATCCCTACCCAATCCAAAGGAGCCTGCAAGTTTCTAAAAGATTTGAATGTTGTATCATCTGGATGCACCGCAGAAGGTAATATTACCGTTTTTGGAAGTGGAACACCAAGCTGGTCAGCTAAAGCATTATTGAAAAATTTATCGTCGGCACTCCACCAAAATGGGTTATTAATTACAGCGGTACCGGTAATTGCAGCATTTTTCAAATATGCTCTGTAAAAAGGCACATCCTGAGAAATCCGATCAATTATTACTGCATAATCAGAAAGTTCATTCTGGATGACTTTATCAATCATAACAGCTTCTGCCATGATTCCTTTTTCTGCTTTTTGATTTACTCGGTCTATAAATGCTTGAGGAAAAGTATCCTCCATCCCGAAAAGTATTCCTATTTTTTTCATGTTTTGTAAAATTATTACCGATTATTTGAATTTGATACGACTGAGGTAATGTGGGAACATCGACTTCCAAACTGGCCAATCATGATTCTGGTTTTGTCTGATATCCAGCCAATGATTGATATTTTTCGATTTTAAGGTTTCATGAATTTTCAGATTAGCATCTAGGCAGATATCCCAATTGGAAGTCCCTAGCACAATGTCAATATTCCAAAGTTCACCATCGTGAAGCCCAGGCAAGTATTCCAAAGGACTATTATAGAAAATATCGTCGTGCTGATACCCATCCATGAAGTTTCGAATATCAAAAGCTCCAGACATACTAAAGCAGTGACTAACATATCCCGGGTGCCTGAAAGAAAAATTAATTGCGTGGTACCCACCAAAACTGCATCCCGCCATGACGACTCTAGCTACAGAAGTATTTAGCCTGATACGCTCAACGACCTCATGACAAATCATTTTGTCATAAGCTACATGATTTTGGATACGCTGATGTGGATGGATATTTCTATTGTAAAAGCTCGCAGCATCATTGCTATCTGGGCAATAAATCTGAACTAACCCTTGCTCTATATACCATCTGGCTGATTCGATTAATCCCATATCTCGGTTTTCATGATATGAGCCTTTTGAAGTAGGGAATAATACTACTGGATATCCTGCATGGCCAAAGCAAAGCATTTCAACATCCCGCTGTAAATGAGGAGAGAACCACTTAAAATATTTCTCTTTCATAAGAATGTTGGGTATAGGCAGTTTAACCTTTGAATTAAGGTATAAAGCTCTTACTATTTTGCTTTAAAGCCAAAGAAGATAAGAAATTCCTATGATGATCCAAAAGCATACCTAAAGCAAGCTTTGTCTTTGGTTAGAAAAAATCTTTTTTACTGCACCAACTATGACTAATGTGGTCACAATACTTACCAAAATCCATTTGCCAATGGTGAAAAATGATGCGGTGAATCCCAAAAAGGATGAATAATTCGGAAAAATTTGAATCATACCATAAATAGCCAAATTCTCAAAAAAATCGAAAATTAGGATTCCTATGCAAACGAGCTGGATACGAGTATCTTTCCATAAAAAATTCAAAAGCTGAATAAACAATAAGGTGTAGATAACCATATATGGAATATCGAAAATCAGAAGACACTTAATATAAGCTTTTCGCATCTCAGCTCCCATATCTGAAAGCGTTAAATAAGCGGCCTTGGCAGAATAGCCAAACTTTAAATCAAGGACGACCTCTGATGGAATCGTGTTTTTCATAAGAAAATTAAACGTAAGAAACAATCCAACCAAGACAAAAATACTTCTGCCTCCTAAAATTAAATTGGAAATTTTAAACATGATGCTTACAAAAAATAATGAGCAAAAAACAAAAATTACTGAGCACAAATTTATTGTAAAATTTATAAAAAAAAATTGAATAGCAATATAATTATCATGGAAAACAAAAAAAATGTTACAAAAAAATCGGATTGTTATTTTTCTTTAAACCAGGTCGCATACATCGGATAATTTTTCGCGGTTCTCGAAATGACCTCTTCCATCTCTGGACCAATATCCTTTACCCTTCTTGCGGGCATTCCGGCATAAATTGAATTTGCCTCAACAATCATGTTGGCCAAAACAACTGCACCTGCTGCTATGATTGAATTACTGTGGATAATCGCCCCATCCATCACAATCGCACCCATTCCAATTAAGACTCGATCATGAATGGTGCACCCATGCACAATTGCATTGTGTGCTATAGAAACTTGGTTGCCAATGTATGTACCAGCCTTCATATACGTACAATGAATCACCGCCCCATCTTGAATGTTTGTTTCATTTCCGATGCGGATTTGATTGACATCGCCTCGGATGACAGCATTGAACCACACTGTACAGTTCTCACCAAAATGGACATCCCCTACCAAAGTGGCATTAGGTGCTATCCAACAGGAGGATGGAATCAATGGACTTTTACCATTTACTGGAATTATATAGGTCATTTATTTATTTT
>CAWUWQ010000042.1:0-3675 GCA_963926065.1 uncultured Algoriphagus sp. | reverse complement strand
GAAGGCAAAATGCCTAGCGAAAAGTGATCAGCTTTGCCCTCAAAAAATCCTAATTCTAGGAAATGCAGTAGACCCACTTTATAGCAGAATTCACGATTATTCTTGGTTAAATAAAATAGGAACCAAGCACGAGTTGAGCCTATTGATCGATGATAGCCATGCCTTTGGGGTGATTGGTAATGGACTATTTGGGACCTATGCCAACCTTAAAAAGCTTCCAGCAAAAGTGATCGTGTCAGGTTCCATCGGAAAAGGATTAGGCCTTCCGGCCGGGATAATTCTCTGTGAAAAGTCAATCAAAGTCCAAATCTTACAGCTACCGATTTATGGCGGAGCTTCCCCTTGTCCTCCAGGATATTTGCAGGCTTTTTTGGAGAGTCAAGAGATTTATTTAGCTCAGAAAAAAATGTTATCCACAAACTGCAAAAGATTTAACCAGCTGACATCTGATCTTAATGGGGTTTCAGGAAATGCAGACTTTCCAGTGTTCAACTATACAGAGAACTCTTGGGTAGAAAAACTGGAGCAAAACGGTTTCATTACTTCTTCATTTCCTTATCCTACCGCTAATGATCCTCAAGTAAACCGGATTGTCATTTCGGGTTTTCATTTGAAAGAGGATATCGACCTTCTAGCTGAAAAATTAATTGAATTCTCATCATCGAAATTCTAAAACATGCGCTCAATTCCATCAATCTTACTTTTTTCTCTGTTTCTTTCAGCTTGCCAACCAAAAGAGCTTGTCCCTTTTGAGGATGGCTTGGAAGATTTTCCGATTTTGAAAGAAGTCTTAGCCAACAGTGAAAAGTATCAGGTTCAGATTCTTTACACCCAGATTGAGCGCAATGAACATGGAAATCCGCTGATGACGGATTTTGCTTTCAACTTAGACGATGAGAAATACTTTTATCCAGCAAGCACCGTAAAATTGCCAGTTGCAATTTTAGCTTTGGAGTGGCTAGAGGAACAAAACATTCCTGGCTTGGATGAAAATACCATCATGCTGACGGATTCGCTTCATCTCTCTCACGTGCCTGCATATGTGGATAACTCAGCACTTGATTCACTTCCAAGCATAGCGCAATACATCAAGAAAATCTTGTTGGTGTCGGATAATGATGCCTACAATCGGCTTTATGAATTGCTGGGTCAGGATTATATCAATCAGAAACTGGCTGCTAAAGGAATGAATCATACGATTATCAATCATCGCTTGAGCTTCACTGCAAGTGCTGAAGAAAACCGGATGTTCAACCCTATTCGATTTGTGGATAAGTCTGGAAATCTGATCCATAAAATTCCAGCCCGACAAACGGAAGAAATCTATTCCAATGCTGAAAAGCCGATAATCGGGCGAGCATATTACAATGGAGATTCGCTGATTGAGCGGGGAATGGACTTTTCATTCAAGAATAAATTTGCCATTTCCGACCTGCATGGAGTGGTTCAACGGATAACTTTCCCAATGGCTTTTCCGGATGCGGAGCGATTTAATCTGAATGAAGATCATCGAAAATTGATCTTGAAGTATATGAGCATGCTTCCGGGAGAAAGTGATTATCCAAGTTATCCACAATCAGAATACTGGGATTCGTATTCGAAGTTTTACAAAGACGGAATGGATAAAGCTTCTATCCCAAGCAATTTTCGGCTTTTCAATAAAACCGGCGAAGCTTATGGACACCTTTTGGACGGGAGTTATTACGTAGACTTTGAAACAGGAGTAGAATTTTTTGTCACTGCGGTGATCTATGTCAATGCCGACGAAACATTGAATGATGATGTCTACGAATATGATGAAATCGGTTTTCCTTTTTTTGCTGAATTGGGAGAATACCTCTATGGCTTAGAGCTCGCTCGGGAAAAAATGATCCCCGCAGATTTGAAAGAATTTGAATTTAGTTATTAGATTTATAAATGAAGCTTTTTAAAATCTATCTGAAAAAGGAGTGGTGGTGGCCATTGATTTACGCGATTCCCGTGGTTTTTATGAATGAAGGATATATCTACCCACAATTACGATTTGAATTTGATTTCCTATCGGAACCTTGGACCTACGTTAGTTTTATTTTCCACTATGTTATCTGGGGCATTTGTTGGTTTTTTCTTTTTTGGAAACCAAATTACCTGCATCAAAAAAACAAAGCCGAAGGACCAAGCTTGCCAAAGAGATTGCCCCTCGCCAAAGTGAGTGTCTCCACTCACTTTTCATGTGTAATCAAGGTTTCAAAAAATTCGTTTCCATCCTCCCGCAAAAGCATCCTTTTTCCAAAACAAAATCCTGCGCGGGAGCCGGATAATTATGGCAATCCAGATTTTTACCAACAGGTCACCGCGCTGGGGTAGTTTGGAAATTCAAGGATTGGTTTCAGGTGAAAAAGCCTTTGGGTCCCTCGTGGTTTAAAATAATTGCGTTTCGTGGAGACACTAACCGCGGCGAAAATGTAGACTTTGCGCACCTTCGCGAGCTCTATGTGGTTAAAAAAACCATTTTCATCCTCCCGCAGCTACACCCGTTTTCCAAATAAATACCCTGCGCGGGAGGGAGATTTTATGTGGTTTTCATTTTTTCCACGGGTTAAAACCCGTGGCTATAAAAATATCGCTCCTATGGAGCTTTAATAAAAAGCCAGTTTTTAAACTTATAATCCGCAAAAGCTATGTTTTCTATGTTCTCTATACGGTTCAACTCAAGAGCTCTCTTTGACCTCCGTGTGATCCTCTGTGACCTCCGTGGTGAAAAAGTAGTCTTTTGCGGACCTTCTCGAGCTTTGCGGTTAAATATTTGTGCTCTCCATGTAATCCTCTGTGAACTCTGTGGTAAAAAGGTAGAAGCTTGCGTTTCCTGGAGACACGAACCGCGGCAAAATGTAGACTTTGCGCACCTTCGCGAGCTTTGCGGTCAAATATTTATGCTCTACGTGTAATCCTCTGTGAACTTGGTGGTAAAAAAAGCTCCATGGTTAAAACTCAAACCCACTTCTCCATCTCCACCATCGCATGTGGATAAGTCTTTCCCAACTCTATATTTAACTCTTTGAGTTTTGATGTGGATAACTCTTCATGTTGATGAATATCAAAGCCTTTGATTGCGGCTAGTTCAGGAATCCAAGCCCGGACATAGTCTCCGTTTTTATCGTAATTTTTCCCTTGTCGAAGGATATTGAAATAGCGGTTTTCTCGCGGATCATTTCCAACTCCACCTACATACATCCAATTGCCCCAGTTGGAACATACGTCGTAATCGATCAACTGACTCTCAAAATAACTCGCTCCCCAAGTCCAATCAATGCCTAAGTCATTTACTAAAAAACTTGCCACATTCTGCCTCCCTCTGTTGGACATAAAACCAGTACGGTTCAGTTCTCTCATATTGGCATCAATAAATGGGACTCCTGTCTTCCCCTCACACCAGCGCCGGAAATCGGCACTATCCCTACGCCAGGAGTCCATTTGATTTTTAATACCTGCAATGTGGAAAACTTTATCACCATGCTTTTTGCAGATAAATCGAAAGTAATCCCTCCAAATCAGTTCGAATATCAACCAATAGGTACTATCGTTTTTCTTTCGCTCTTTTTCATAGCGCTTGACCTCTTCATAGATCATTCTTGGAGAAAGGCAACCTAAGGCTAACCAAGCTGAAAACTTAGAACTGTAATCAAAACCCAGTAG
>CAWUWQ010000041.1:0-4207 GCA_963926065.1 uncultured Algoriphagus sp. | reverse complement strand
CTCTCCATCGGGACTGAATACAGTGCTATGCACATGTGCCTTTTCTTGTCGGCTCTCATTGATGCTTCTTCCATTATGCTGGATTGTTTGAAGATGGGAAAGATGATTGGAAGGATTCAATTTATAAATGCTCAGACTGCCTCCGGTATAGTTTGCCGCAACAACAAATTGTTCATTGGGAGAAAACCCAATATAACATGGATGATCACCGTAGGAAGGTATTGTATCAATAGGAGTTAATTTCTCACCGGCTAATCCAAATACCATCAAATTCCCACCATTGATAGTTGCATCTTCTTCCAAAGATATAACCAAGTTTTCTGCACGATTCGCTAAAAGGAAGGAAGGATTATTGATTTCTTCAAAGATGGTTTCCACAGTTAATGAATTATTTTCTGGAGCAAATTTCAATAAGTTAATTCCCTGATTTGTACTGTCAGTGTAGGTGCCGACTAGAAAAGAATAAATGGGTGAGGAGGGAGTCATTTTTTTTGTTTTGGAAGAATCACAAGCTGCGAATAGAGCAAGCAGGATAAGGAGAATGGGGATTCGTTTCATAGTTTAATTTAAGCAATTTAGCTTCTTATTTTAAAATCCGCTTTCGGAGTGATCCATTGTTTTTTTAAAAAGATGGAATAAAAATGGATATATTTTTATTGAGTTTATAATAATTGAATTGAAAAATATAAAATTCACTAATTTACAACTTGATAAAATCAGCGCTAAATGATGTACAAAACTTATGATACTGAAGTCGCCAAGCGATTTACGATTTACAACAGTTTATTTTTGGACCTTCCCTTTGATCACATTTACCGGACAGGCACGCTATTACCAATTTTAGGGACAGCCTGCCAAAAGGGTTTTGAAGAAGGGCTAAGTCCCAAGCAGATCATCGGAGGATTCTTTGAAGAGATGATGCCTGATGTGGAAGGCAAAAAGCAAATTGATTTACTGTTTCAAATGATCCAATATGTGGAGCGTCAAGTGGTACTTTTTGATTCAATTGAAGATGCTGCCTACGAAAAAATCAATGATTTGAAGGGTAAAGGGTCAATTAGTGCTTTAATCAATCGAACCGATAATGATAAAAAGCGTGAACAATTGATCGAAAAGCTCAAGACTTTTTCTGTCCGATTAACACTTACTGCTCACCCAACCCAGTTTTATCCTGGAAATGTATTGGGGATAATCACAGATCTAGAAAATGCAATCCGAACTGATGATATCGGGAAAATTAATTCGCTCCTTCAGCAACTCGGCAAAACCGGCTTTACTAAACGGGAAAAACCAAGTCCATATGATGAGGCAGTTAGCCTAATCTGGTTTCTGGAGAATATTTTCTATAAAAGTATTCCTGATATCATGATTCGCTTGCTTAATTCACTTGAAATCCCAATTCATACTTGGGAAAACCCAGGCTTATTTAAAGTAGGCTTTTGGCCAGGTGGGGACCGTGATGGAAATCCATTCGTGACTTGGGAGATTACCCAGCAAGTAGCACTTCGACTGAAAAAGTGGATTCTAAGATGTTACTATCGCGACATGCGAAAACTTCGACGAAGACTGACATTCAAGCATGTCGAAGAAATTATCATTAAAGTAGAAAAAGGACTTTTCTCTACACTTTTTGAGGAATCATCTTTTTATCATACTGCGGATCAACTGTTAGAAGATTTATTGAACGCAAGAGAGGCTTTGGTTACGCATCATGAAGGCTTATTCGTAGAAATACTCGATGAGTTTATTCTGAAAGTCAAGATTTTCGGCTTCCATTTCGGTTGTATGGATATGCGCCAAGACAGTAGGAAGCATGATGCACTTTGGGATGAAATATTTGAAATTCAAGGAAAAACGTTTGCCGCAACCGAAGAAGAGCAAATTGAGCAAATCTTCGCCACGGATTCATTGCCTGCATTAGATCAATTCAAGGAGCCTTTCCATGTAGAGATGTTGCAATCCTTTGGAGTCATTGATCCGATTCAAAAAGAGAGTGGAGAAGAAGTCCTTAATCGCTATATTATTTCCAATAGTCAATCCAAAAAGCACATTTTGGAAGTATTCCGATTGGCACAGTTGACCTTAGGAAAAGGTAAAGAAAGCCTTCCAATCGATATTGTGCCACTATTTGAGACGATTGATGATTTGAGTGAGGCTCCGGCTATTATGACCAAGCTTTACCAATTGCCAGTTTATAAAGATCACCTTAAGACCCGAGGAAATAAACAAACGATCATGCTAGGCTTTTCTGACGGGACGAAAGATGGAGGGTATATCAAAGCGAACTGGTCTATCCTTCGAGCTAAGGAGGAATTGACCCGGGTATCTAGAGAAAATGGAATAGCAGTAGTGTTTTTTGATGGTCGTGGTGGACCTCCTGCAAGAGGAGGGGGGAACATGCATAATTTCTATGCCTCACTAGGAGAAAAAGTAGAAAACTCTGAGATTCAAGTAACTATACAGGGGCAGACTATTTCGGCAAATTATGGTAAGCAAGTTTCTTGTACCTATAACCTTGAACAATTGCTCAGTGCGGGATTAGAAAACCATTTGTATTCGGGCGTCGAGAAAAATCTCAACCTTGACCAACGTGCTTTGATTGAGGACTTAGCTAATGAGGCCTATGAGTCCTATAAAAAGTTTAAAAATCATCCTCAATTTGTACCCTATCTGGAGCATGTGACTCCTTTGAAGTATTTTGGAATGACTAATATCGGATCCAGACCATTGAAGCGTGGAAAAGGGGAGGGATTGAAATTTGAAGATCTAAGGGCTATTCCTTTTGTGGGTTCTTGGGCGCAGATGAAGCAGAATATTCCGGGATTCTATGGGGTAGGCGAGGCAATTGATGCGTTAGAAAAGAAAGGAAAGCTTGGTGAGTTGAAGGAATTGTATGACTCATCCTTGTTTTTCAGGACGCTGCTAGGTAATTCCATGCAATCCCTTAGCAAATGTTTCTACCCAGCTACGGCCTATTTAAAGGAAGACAAGACTTACGGAGGGTTTTGGGAAATCATGTTTGCTGAATACCAGCGATCCATCGAAAAGCTTAAAGTGGTTTCATCGATGGATCAATTGATGGGTGATAACCTAGTCTCAAAAAGGTCTATCGAAATCCGCGAGCGGATTGTACTTCCTTTGATTACTGTTCAGCAATTTGCTATACAACAGATGCTTGAATCTGGTCAGCCTGATGAAAACCTTCAGCGACTAATCCTTAGAAGTATGTTTGGAATAATCAATGCTGCAAGAAACGCAGCTTAAAAAAATAAAAAAAAGGCTCGAATCAATTTGATTCGAGCCTTTGTCTTTTTTCGGATTTCTTACTTTGAGATCAAGCCATCTTTGATCAATTGATTTACTACCAGTTGAGAAAACGAATTAGAGAAGGTCTCAATGGAAGATGGATTAGTTGTCTCTGATTGAGCTGACCAAACCAATTCCTCCGTTTTAGCATCATATAAGTTGATCTCTAGGTAATAGTTTTTATCTGTGGCATAATATCCTGGATCATACATTACTGGATTATAGTACGAATAGTATCCAGAGAATCTTCCATAGTATCCACCGTATCCCATTGGCGAATACATTGTGGTTCCTGCGACATAACGAGTCTCAGAAGTTTGGTCTAGTAATGCTATGGTCAAGATCGCATCACTTCCGCCTTTGCGAATAGCATCTAGGGTAGGCTCTCTATTTTCGGCAGTGAGTTTGAAGCCTGGAGTAATGATATCAAAGCTGCTTTTGCCATCTACACCTTCTTTTTCTAGCATAGCATCGATATCATTTTCGATAGTTTGTCTATTAACTAGGTTTTCAGAAATAGCTGTAACGAAGATACTTTGATATGGCTCAGATGGTGTATTTGGTCCAGTCCAAGATCCGATAATTTTAGTGCTTGGAGAACAAGCACTTACCAGAGCAACCAATGCAATGGCTAGGAGAAAATTCAGTTTTTTCATTTTTACTTTTGTTTAATTTATTTTTTATTGTCTAATTCTTTGAAAATTTCAGCGACAGCTGATTCGATTGCTTCCGGCGTATTTTTTGGTTTATTCGGAAGAACTTGGTTAATGGTTCCAACCCAAACCGCTTTGTTAGAGCTTCTATCTACTAGGTGAACGGTTAGGCTACCTTCTCGGTAGGTGTTTACAGGAACTTCTTTTGATTCCCAAGTATAAGATCGCTGACCAGAATACATAAAAGG
>CAWUWQ010000040.1:0-3104 GCA_963926065.1 uncultured Algoriphagus sp. | reverse complement strand
CATAAAATATGCCTGACCACTAATGTCTGAGGGGATTTTCCCTTCTAGGACTTCGAGTTCTAAATCACTTATTTCTTTACGACGCGTTCGCATCAGGGACCTGGGTAATTTATAGTTCATCTGTTCAAAGCTAAAAATGATTGAAGACCGTGGTTGACAGAAAATAATTCCAGAAGAGGGTTTTTGGACTTGGGAAAATCCAATTCTAGGGAATCCGTTAAAGTAAATTAGTGATATTTTGGGTAATAAAAAAAATCCTAAATGATTGAATCAAATAAGATTACTTTAAAAAATCTAAAGAGGAAAGGGTTTAATTTTACTATTCTTAGTTTAAATAAAAAAAGCTCGACGATTGGTCGAGCTTTTAATTTTTGTGTTTTAATCTTTTTGCTTTCCGGTTTCAGGTCTCTGACTTTAAACTTCTAGCCCCTTGTCTCGCATCTTTTTAAATTCGTCAAACCGTCTGAAAATGGCAACTGAGAATCCGATCAACATAATTATTGTACCCACCCAGAGTACATTGATGTATGGCTTTACAATAGCTTTCATGACCACATAATCTTTTTGATATTGATTGACCTTGAAGACAAATTTATTGTCTTCCGGGAGGATGTTTTCCAAGCTGATTTTTAACCCAAGTTCGGAGTCAATCACAGGTATTTTACCTACTTGATTATTCCGGATTATGAAAGTCGGCTCTAGTAATTTTTCCACATCATAATCCAATATTCGAAGCTTTGCCTTCACTGCGACATCTCCTTCCTGCAGGACATAACCATCGATTTCTTTGAGAACCTCTGCTCCATCGAAATAGGTAACAAAGTCTGCGACATGGAATTGATCTCCAGGTGCAGCCTCGTAGATTTCATCTTCTTTCCAGTCTGGATCAGAATGATCATTCATCGCTGCCACATAGGTATAGAGATCTTCATCGAAGTAGATTTTAGAGTCTGGTGATGAAATCAATCCACCCATTCCTTCATTGAATTGGGACATTGGATTCAGTGAGAATTTTAAAGTCTCATTTTGGTAGTATTCGACATTGAAATAGTCGTTCTCCTCAAGTACCAAATTCACCATTTCACCTTTTTTGAAATAGTCTTTGTAATCGGCTAAGGCAAGGGCCTCATTAACATTATCAGTAGATTCCAATAGTTTAGCTGGAACATATTCCGGGATACCTACCACTTTTTTCTGACGCCCTCGGTAGATTACCGTATAGTCTTTCATCTGCGTGGGCTTATTGATCCATAATAGCACATGCTCCTTGTTCAGCTCGTCCTCCCAGCTATTTGAGTAGGTCAAACCTGACATGTTGATCGAAATGACATCCGAATAGCCAGAGCTAAACATGATGCCTATCAATACCATTCCTAAACCGATATGCGCTAATGACCCTCCAGCAAGTTTGAAAGTGGCTTTCCTTAGTAACCTAAAAAGGATAGTGGAATTAGCAGTAATGGTGAATGTCCCTGCAAGCACTACGATGATGTATTGCCAATCATAAACTTTTGTAAGAACAATGATCGCTGCTGAGATCAAGACTGAAATAATGTATGGAGTGACTAAGGCATCTTTTAGCGCTTTTGCATCAATTTTTTGCCACCAGAAGAATTGGCCAACGGCTGTCAATAGTGCTAAAACTACCGCAAACCACAATTGGAATTTGGTGTAGAATTCTATTTGATCCGCCGGAGGTGCCATGTTGGAGATTCCTCCAAAGCTTTCTACGATGGCATTCCAGACTGGAATTGAGGTGGGTAAGATTACCTGAAAAGCCATCAATCCTAATGTCGTGGCACCTATGAAAATCCAAAATTCACGGGAATATACTGAGGCTTCTTTGTCCGAAGTTGGGATATGCTTCCATGCCCTTGCGGAAAGAAATATCGCAATCACTGCGAAGAAGAGCATGTAAATTAGCAATTGCCCAGAAAGGCCCAGATCTGTAAATGAATGGACTGAAGAATCGCCTAAGACTCCGGATCGAACCAAGAATGTTGCATATAGCACCAAAATGAAAGATAAAATCACTAAGACGATTGAGGTCTTCAGTGCGGTTGCACTTTTCTTAAAGGTGATCATCGTATGGATTGCGGCTACCATGATCAGCCAAGGGACATAGACTGCATTTTCTACCGGATCCCAATTCCAATATCCTCCAAAATTCAAAGTCACATAGGCCCAATAAGCACCCATGATGATCCCCATACCAAGTATCATAGCTGAGAAAATTGCCCAAGGCAAAGCTGGGCGAATCCACTCAGAATAGCGCTTAGTCACCAATCCTCCCATCAAAAATGCGAATGGGACCAGAGTCGAAGCGTAGCCCAAGAATAGTGTAGGCGGATGGATTACCATCCAAATATTTTGAAGCAGCGGATTCAAACCTGTACCATCTTCTGGCACGAAATCCGGATTCATTTGAAAGATCGGGGCTTGAGTTGCGTCGCGAAGGAGGATAAATGGCGAACTTCCGATTTTCAGATCTCCTATCACCACACCCAGAATCATCGATACTAGGAAGGCTTGTACTAAGGCAAAAACAAGCATCACCGGAGCTTCCCAGAACTTATTTACGCGAATAAGGATTGCGCCCAGAACCACATTCCAGAAAATCCAAAGGATAAATGCACCTTCCTGACCTTCCCAAAAACTGGAGATCATGTAGTGAACTGGCAAGGCTTTGCTCGAATGCGAATACGCATAAAAGTATTCAAAGCGGTGATTGTAAATTATTTCAAAAAGCGAAAAAGCAATCAGCGTCGCCGAAATACCATGAACGGCAAAACTGATCCGGCTAAATCGCCGCCAACCTGCCTTTTCAAGTTCGTTTGCTTTGAAATAATTATAATATGCGTAGGCCGTAACAATTGCGCTTACGAAAGCCACAATGGTCATCAGATGGCCAAGATTTCCTACAAAGTTATTGATCATGTTTTATTGAATTCTGCTGCTCTTACTCACATTCCTGCCGCCTGCACTTCAGTCTCCTGATACTTGGATGGACATTTCATCAGGATTTTATCTGCTATGAAAATCTCTTCATTTTTATATGCCCCGATCACCACAACAGATTCAGAACGGGTAAAGTCTGCCGGTAC